>JAYGFA010000032.1:0-6970 GCA_046582115.1 Pseudomonadales bacterium
GAAACGTCCTAACGACATGAAAATACCTAGAAGAAGGAATGCGAGACCTATCTGAAAGAGGCGCTTCCTATTCGCGGTGATGTAAAACGACAACCCCATCAAGCCAATTCCAAGCGCCAAGCATGCGGTTCCAAGCTCCGAAAGCGTCCGATAGAAAATGAGATAAAGTGTCATAAGGCCATAAACAATTCCCGCACCCCAAAGGGAGACTTTCCACCATTTCACGACGAAAGACTCATATATGTATGTATGCGGGAAAAGATATTGACGCAAGTTCTAGGTTACCGGATCAATCGGCGTTGGCGTGGCCACCTCACGCTCTATGCATTCGCCTGCAAGCAGGCAAAGGTCTTCCCGCCAGAGGTCGGCGTAAATCTGGATTCCAGTGGCCAATCCATCGGCGACCCCGGTAGGCAACGCCAAACCTGGTATGCCCAATACATTACCAGGAGCGATAAAGCGCAATGTGTCGACAATGAGCTCAACACCCGATTCGGGAATCAGGTCAGCATTACAGGGAAACGGCAATCCGGTCCACGTAGGCCCCACGACGACAGTGTACTTCGTCAAAAACTGTGACCAGACCACGCGCAACCGTTGACGTTCTCCGATCATTGCATCGAGGGACACGCTCCCAGGATCGAAGTATTGCTCCACAGCGACTAATTGTTGGTGCAACTCCGGTGTAATCACGCCTCGCATGTCGTCAAAACCGGCCGCCATGCCTGCGCACAAGATTTTTCCCCAAACATCCAAAGTCTTCTCGAGCTCCGGGGGCTCAGCCTTTTCTACCTCCCAACCCTGATCAGAGAGAATCCTCCCCGACAGTTCGATGGCATCGATAGTTGCTTGCGGTAATTTACATCCGGGTACGTTGGTCACTATGCCGGCTCGAAGCGAGCTAGGAATGGGTCCTATGAGGGGTGCATCCACGGACTTCGGGTCCTTCGTGTGCCGGCCCGCAATAATCGATAGGACAAGCCGCAAATCCCCCACCGTTCGGGCCATGGGACCGTCCGACAGAAATTCCATGCTGGCTGAAGCAAGCCCCCCTAACTCAGCTTCGATCGCGAAAGGCACGCGGCCGACGGTTGGCTTGAGCGCTGCAATACCACAACAATAGGCCGGATTTCTTAGCGACCCGCCAATGTCGTTGCCAAGACCAATGGGTGACATGCCAGTCGCAATGGCAGCCGCCTCGCCCCCGCTCGAACCGCCCGGTGTGCGGCTTTTATCCCAAGGGTTATAGGTCCGCCCGCGGAGGGGATTTTCGGTATCGATACGTAGCCCCATTTCGGGAAGGTTGGTACGCGCTATAGGAATTGCACCTGACTTGTTCATGCGCTCCACAATCGGCGAGCTAGTGGTTGGAAACGCCTGAACGAGGGATGGCAGCCCTTGGGTCGTCGGTGTCCCAACCAAATCGATGTTTTCTTTTATCGTGTACGGTACGCCATGCAAAGGACGTAGGCGTTCGACCGTACCAGCGGTGTCCGCATGGTCCGCTGCGGCCAACGCACTTTCGGCAAGGACCATCGTGACAGCATTCACGTCACCGTTAACGTCCGCAATACGCGCGAAGTGAGCCTCAATCACCTCACGACTTGAAACGTCACCTTGGCGGATCAGCAACGCGAGCTCCACAGCCGAACGTCTGCATAGTTCGTCCATACCCAATCCCCCCGATAAGACAAGTGGTCAAATGATGTTACGCGGATAAGAAATGCCTAGCATTTGGGAGGGTTTACCCGTCGTAAAGACAAGACCGGTTCGTCAAGACGGTACCCAGAGGCTTCGCCGAAATCTTTGCGCTAGCGGAACGTTAAGGGCGTGAAATTCGGCTCGGCTCGCCGCCAGGAAGGACTCGCCTAGATCAAGTGACTTGTTTTGTACGCGAGTAAAAAAGGAGCGCCGCAGTGATAACCGCGGTTGACAACAACAACGAGCTATTGGTTATAAAGGGAGCAGCAACGTGCCACTCGTCGTACAGCCAACCGCCAAGCAACGGTCCACAAGCCGCACCCACGCCCCTAACAAATTCGTAGCGCGCGACCGTACGTCCACGGTTTAGCGCAGTGGTTTGAGAGGTAATTAGCGCATCAAGTTGAGGGGTGACCATGCACCATGCACCGACCAACACGGTGTAAACGAGTATTAATACCCAAACAGACGGCAGAAACGGAAAACTACCGTTGACGAGGGCAGCTAAAACCAGACCGAACACGACGACCCGATAGCGACCAATCCGGTCGCCCCAAGCCCCAGCGCGCGAAGGAACGAACGCGTAAAGAATGCCACCCGCCATGACGGTACCGAGCATTGCCGGCTCAAGTTCGAACCGATCTGTAAGTAAAATCAAAAAAACGGGGCCGATGAGCGCTTCGGCCAATGCGACCGTCGCTACCAAGGCTGAGAGCGCTATCCCCCTGTTGTCCCACGGTGGTACTAGACCCGGTTGTCCCGCTGCTTTCGTCTCCGGCGTTCCGTGCCAACTCAGGATCAAGGCAATAGCTGAAAGCACGGCATAACCAAGGAATGACCATCGCCATGCTGATGCTAATGGCAGGAACCCGATTAACGTAAACCCGAAAAATGCGCCGAACATGCTCCCGCGTGCCCCCTGTTCCGTCAGTCGGCCCATGATTCGAGCACGGCGTTCTTCGGGCACCGTATCGGCAACCACCGTCCGCAACGTCAGCCACATCGCAGCGGCACCTACACCTTGGAGTATCCGGCCAGCGTATAGACCGGGTAGATCAATGCTTTGCCCAAACACCACCATACAAACGACGTAACTCGCTAACGCCAACAGTAAAAACGGTCGTCGTCCATAGTGGTCTAGCGCCCACCCCGTCAGGGGTCTAACCACTAAAATTATCCCCGTAAATACGCTAAACAAGCCTCCGATCGCAGTAGCAGAAGCCCCTAATTGACGCGCATAAATAGGAAGCAGGATCGACAACATCCCAAAAGATGCCGACGCCAACAATATCGGCCGATATAAGAATCTGGGCTCTTCGACCATCTTATCTATGGTTGAATCGCAGGCCATTTCTCCAACAAGAGTTTACTGGCGGTTTACCCGACCGGTCTTCTGGGCCCAAGGGTTTCCGTCCTTGTAACTTCATGACCTACATCTAAGCGTTCGATAAGAACCTAGTGCAACAAACCCCGGAGCCATCAACGCGAGTTGCCGCTTTGTCCGACGGAGACTATCACCGACTTCTCTACAACTGTACTTCTAGCCCCCGGGGTTAGGGGACTTTAGACCATGACCTGCGTTGCCGCGTTATCGATGACATACCAAACTCATATGGCGACAATGTCTCCGAACGAAAATTACAAAGCCGCAAATCGACATAAATCGATAACGCCATAACTGGAGACGGAGATGGAATTTAGAGAAATCAGTAACGGTGACATAGTGCTAAGAGTCGCGATCCAGGGAAGCGGGCCGGTTTTACTCTGCGTACATGGATGGCCCGAGCTCTGGTACTCCTGGCGGCATCAAATTTCCCACTTCAGTAAACTCGGCTTTACAATCGCGGCGATGGATGTCCGTGGTTATGGAGGTAGTTCCAAACCGGAATCCATCTCGTCCTATTCCATGAGAAACCTGTGTCGGGACGTAGCAGCTGTAGCGAACGAGGTCAGCGATGATCCCGTAGTGTTGTTAGGACACGACTGGGGGGCGCCCATCGTTTGGAACACTGCACTGCTGCACCCCGATCTCGTTAAAGCAGTTGCGGGATTAAGTGTTCCATATACCCCCGGTGGCGATACAGCCTTCATAGACATGGCGAAACAACTCTACGCCGACCGTTTCTTCTACCAGATCTACTTTCAAGCTGAAGGTGTCGCGGAAGCAGAACTCGAGGCTGACGTGCCGTTGTCTTTACGCAAAATCTATTACGCGATTTCGGGCGATTCGCCATCGGACACGTGGCTCGCTGACAAGCCGAGCGACGCAAAATTACTTGAAGGCATGGTCGACCCTGACCCATTTCCCGCCTGGCTTACACCAGACGATCTGAAGCTATATAGCGATGCCTTCGAATCGAGCGGTTTTCGTGGCCCATTGAACCGCTACCGAGCGCAACGTATTGATGTGAAGGAACTGGTCGACATACGCGGTCGTACTATCACGCAACCGGCTTGTTTTATTGGCGGAGAGAGAGACCCGGTGCGTCACTTTGTCACGGGTGTAGATATGTACGCCAATCCTGGTGCGGCATGCGACGACTTTCGGAAAAGTACCGTCATCGATGGCGCAGGCCACTGGGTTCAGCAGGAGGCACCAGCCAAAACTAACGCGGCACTGGAGGATTTCTTCAACGCCCTTTAACGACTGCAAGGAGAACCCAGTACCGACGTAAGTGGCTCCGCGAGGCAACACCCAATTTGCCGTAACAGTGAAGAAACGATCATGAAATTTGTCATGAAATCTTGAACAATATGAATGTTTGAATCAGGAAGTTGGAAACCATGACCTCGAAGGCAGAAATACCTGTTTTTGATGCTGACATCAGTTTGAGCTTGGTCAAAGAAGCCCTCGATGAATCTGGTTGTGCGGTCATTCGAAATGCCCAGTCCGTAGAGTCTGTTCACGAGGTTAAGTCCGAACTCGAAGAGCCTATGGGACAGATTAATGTACAGGAACAGGATTCAACGGATGATTTCTATCCGGCCCAAACTCGGCGCTTGCCCGCATTACTTGCTAGGTCGAAAGGTGCTCAACGGATGGCGACGGATCCAAACATAATGGCCCTGTCGAAACATCATCTCGGCAGGAACTGCGAACGGTTTCAGCTTCATGTTTCGGCAGCACTCGAAATCGGACCGGGAGCCAGGGAACAAATGTTGCATCGCGAGGAAGACGCTTTTCCCTTCTTCCAATTACCGCGACCAAGCCTGGTTATCGCAACCATGTGGGCCATGAGTGATTTCAATCAATTCAATGGATCGACGTTACTTGTACCCGGAAGCCATCGCTGGAATGCAGAGCGTCAGGCTTTGCCGGAGGAAGTCGCACAAGCGGATATGCCTGAGGGTTCGGTATTGATTTGGTTGGGTGGAACGCTCCACGCGGCAGGTGCGAATACTTCGAGTGAGTGGCGCTATGGAATTTTTCTTTCTTATTCATTGGGGTGGTTACGCCAGGAGGAAAACCAGTACCTGAACTTACCGCCATCTTTTGCCAAGAACGTGTCGGACGAAGTAAGAGAATTGATCGGCTATCCGATGCACGGTGCGCTAGGCTTTTACGACCCACGAATAGCACAAATGTTGAAGAGCTAGTGGTGACCGTCACGACAACGACCCATGAGAAGCCGTTGGGGTTTGGAAAGTGGCTTTTGCGTGTGCAAGCACCGTCGGTGAGGCCGGAGCGTCTGTTTTAAAAAAAACACGTGTAATATCGAGCCTTTCAGTGGACTCAAACTACGGTGCGCTTCGGCATCTTCGATCACATGGAATTTCGTGCTGGCAGCCT
This sequence comes from Pseudomonadales bacterium, assembly GCA_046582115.1. Classification (GTDB taxonomy): domain Bacteria; phylum Pseudomonadota; class Gammaproteobacteria; order Pseudomonadales; family Azotimanducaceae; genus UBA11889. The sequence goes on from JAYGFA010000032.1 coordinate 5,492, forward strand.
CGCTGAGCTTTACGAAGAAAGGCTACGCATGCTCGAGTTCGCCGACGAAGTCGGGTTTTGGTGCTACCACAAAGCTGAGCATCATTTCATACGCCTCGATGCCGCACCTTCCGGTACCGTGTTCCTTGCCGCAGCGTCACAGCGTACCGAGCGGATCCGTCTCGGTTCTCTTGTATTTCTACTTCCGTTTTATGAGCCGCTGCGGTTGATCGAGGAGATCTGCATGCTCGATCATCTCTCGGCAGGTCGTCTCGAAGTGGGCGTTGGTAAAGGTATATCTCCAGCCGAACATACGCTCTGGGGCAAAGATCCTGAAACCGCGTGGGATCGCTTCGAGGAGGCTTTTGAGATTCTGCGAACCGGCCTGGCAAACGCAACATTTAGTCACTCCGGTAGCAACCATGTATTTGAAAAGGTCTCCCTACCCCATCGTCCGCTGCAGAAACCGGGACCCGGGTTCTGGTATCCCGGTAACGTTGACTACGCAGGTAGACATCGGCTCAACACCATCACCGCAGGACCCCCGGAAGCAATCAAAAACGCCGTTTCGCAATTTCAGACACTGCTTGATCAGCCCGACGCTGACTGGAATCCTGGCGTCGTGGAGCCCGTCATCGGCGCGACATTACATATATACCTGGCATCAACCAGGGAGCCGGCCATCGAAAGGGTTCACCGGGCGTATCCCGCATTTCACCGAAACTTGGTAACGCTTTTTGAACGCTACGACATACCGTTCGTTGACCCGAGTCTGGGCGGCAATACAGAACTCGCTCTACAACTGAGGGTCCTCGTTGCCGGGACGCCCGAGGACGCTATCGAACATATCGAAAACCTAATCGCCCAAACAGGGCTTAAATACCTGACCTTGTGCTTCGCCTGGGGCGATCTTAACCACCGCGAAACGATGGATTCACTTGGCCTATTTGCAAAGGAAGTTATGCCTCATTTTCGATACCCCGATGCATCGTGATGGACTCTCTTCCGACCAGAATCATAGCGCCTTTCGAAACCAAGCCGATTTCGGACCGGCTCGTGTACCTGCCTACTTACAGCATGCTCCGACTATTACTAACCGTCGTATTAATCCCGTTGACCGCACCAGTCCATGCGGAGGCATGGAGCTCTGGATCGGACCTCTTGGGCGCATGTGAAGACGCAAGTCCCATCACTCAAATCGAGTGCATGAGCTATATAAAAGGCGCTCTAGACACGTCCGAGTCGTACGAAGAAATAAAAAAAAGTTTTTTTGCGAACTGCCATCCGCGAGTGACCATGGCCCAGGTTCAAACGATAGTCACCAAGTACCTTCAAGACCACCCTAAACGATTACACGAATCCGCTTCAAAGCTCGTCGTCGACGCGATGACCAACGCATTCCCTTCTGAGGGTGGGTTTGATGACGCAGGCGAGCTTATAGATTGCCGTAATCGAACAAAGAATCGCTCCGATCCTCTGCCGGTTGAGAAAGCGCCCGCT
>JAYGFA010000038.1:0-5138 GCA_046582115.1 Pseudomonadales bacterium
TTTGAACTTTGCGAGCGAGCCAGTCAATTGCACACTATTTGATTGGTGCTTTTCCCCGGCTCGGAATGTGTCTTTACCATTCGCCCGTATTCGGCATGGACTTCCATGGCTCCGCTTGTGCGAGCGGCTGGCCAAGCTGAAGAATTTCGATGGAGACATTGTCGGGCGAACGAACGAACGCCATGTACCCGTCTCTGGGCGGACGGTTGATGGTGACGCCGCCTTCCATCAACCGTTGGCATGTTGCATAGAGGTCTTGGACGCTGTAAGCGAGATGTCCAAAATTTCGACCCCCACTTAAAGGTTCAGGATCCCAGTTATGGGTTAATTCCACCTGTGCGTCTGAATCACCTGGCGCTGCGAGAAACACAAGCGTGAACCGGCCAGCCTCGTTGTCGATGCGACGCAGCTCCTCGAGACCGAGTTTGTTGCAATAGAAATCGAGTGAAGCGTCTATATCGGTAACGCGCACCATCGTATGCAGGTATTTCATTTGGTGTCCTGATCCTTGCGATTTGGGCCATTATAAAAAAAACCCCGAACATTCGTTCGGGGCAGTCAAGGCACGTGGAGAGTACGCCTGGTTAGTCCAGAGTGTTAACGTTTCGCGCAGTTGTCACGGACGTTCTCTATTTGCTCTGCAAACGGCCACGCACCTCAATCCGTCAGAATGGATGGAAAGTGGAAAGACGAAGGTTTGTTTTAAAACCTACCGTCGAATGGTCGGTTTGGTAAAACGCTGGAACTAAACAGGCATGTTGGATACGCGCTTACTTCGTATAATAAATCAAATTCGTCGGACGTATGCATCGCGGGACATAGCCATCGCCCGACGTAGCCCACTCGTCGAGGTAAATGGGTCTCATTGAGTATCGTGAAACCTCTTGCGGGCATACGAGTTCTTTCGATGGAACAAGCAGCAGCGCTTCCGTTCGCGACTCGGCATCTCGCGGATTTGGGAGCGGAAGTCATTCGTGTTCAGTCTCATGTCGGAGGCGCGCCACTACTCCAGGAAGTTCACTACTTCCGTAACAAAAAAAGTGTTGGCTTAGATCTTTCGAAACCGGGAGGTCGCGATGTTTTCCGCGCCATTGCGAAAAATGTTGACGTAGTAGCTCACAACTTTACGCCACGTGTGATGCGTAAGTTCGAAATCGACTTCGATGAGATCAAACAGTTAAACGACGACGTTGTTTATTGTTCGGTAACCGGGTTTGGAACGACGGGCCCCTGGAAAGATAGGCCGTTATTTGGTCCGGGTGCAGAAGCCATGTCTGGGCAAAACAGTATGATGGGACAGCCGGATTCCGCTACGCCGGGCAGACCTGGAACGATCACGTATGCAGACCATGTGTGTGGCTTATATCTCTTGGTCGCTCTGCTCGGAGCGTTGGACCAACGACGTGAACGACCCGGGCCTCAGCATATAGAGGTTTCGTTGTACGAGACGGGCATTGCCCATATCGGGACAGTAATTGCTGAGCGATCGCGGGGTGCGAATAGACCCGTCCCAGTCGCGAATGTCGACATCGATACCCTCGATGTAGCGGAGGTTCTTCGAGATGAAGATCGCTGGCGCCGAGGATGCTTTGTCGTAGCGGGTACACAGGTGACGTCCGGTCCGGTGTGGGGTGGAGGTGTTGACTCTATTTGGACTGCCACAGCGATAGGACAGCACAACGAAGAAATTTTAAAGGAAATTGCTGGGTATGAATCGCCCGCTATCGTACAGCTTTTCCACGACGGAGTGATCGGTCAAAAGGACCTTCGTTTCGGGATAAAGCCAGACCCTGACCCGAAACTTGCCATTGAGCGAGGGCTTCTTGACCGAGTCGATCAACACGATGGCGACTGGAGAAGTTTTGGGACGATCGAAGTTAAAACGCCGTGGTCTCGTCGCAGTAAATTGCAGCGGCCACCGGGGCGCCGTGTCTTGGAAGTTGCGGGTTCGGTTGCCGTAGCTGCTGCTGCGAAGCAATTCGTTGACTTAGGGTGGGATGTCCGGCGGGTTGGCGTTCGAAACACTGAGTATCGCTGGGGGAACTCTAACGGTGGCGGTGATGCGTTCTTGGACCATGGCAAATCAATCGTAGATGACTCGTTCGAAAGTCTTGTCCAGTCGTCTGACATAGTGATTGGCGATACATCAATAGCCGATGTTGAGGGACCTTCAGTTGTCGCGGTAATGAGCGGATTTGGAATGGATGGACCGCAGGACTGGGATGAAGATTTGATTCAGGCGAAGAGTGGATTCATGAGCCTGACGGGCGAATACGATCAGTCACCGCAACGCCTACCACCCTGGGCGGCGGAGATGACCGGTGGAATTGCAGCCGCGTCCTTGATCATCGCGGCGTATTTAGAGAGTACGCGAGATCTATACAGCCGCTTCATCGATTTCGTGATTTCGGACGTCCTGACTGGCTTCATTCAAAGTCAAGTCGGGCGATATGCGGCCACAGGCGAGGTCGCTAGACGTGAAGGAAGGGTAAAGCATGCGCTAAGAATGGTACCAACCCAAGAGGGTTACCTATACTGTGCACCGGGCGCGGTTATGAACGTTTCTATGGAGGGTGTGGCGACCTTGACCGGCGAACCTCGTCTTGCCGAAACGCGTTTCCAAACCGCTGAAGGTCGTATGCAGAATTGGGTCGAATATTCGGAGCTTATGGTGAATGCCTTTCGTCGGCGTAGTGCCAAAGAATGGTTTGCCGAAGCAGAAAGACACCATCTCACCTTCGCGTTGGTGCAATCTGTTGATGACTTGTACGAATGCCCGCAATTACGCGCGCGAGGTACGCTTGTTGAATATGGCGGATACCGCTTTCCAATGAGCGGATTTCGAATACACCGGACAGACGCCGATGCCTAGCCACCACCTGCTGCGAGCGTTCATGAAAAATCCGGATGAGGAGAAATCCAATGCGATTCACTCGACGTCGGGAGCCAGGGATTATGGATTTCAAGGCGCGCTCGTGGGTGGGGCTACCGCGTACGGCTGGGCTGCGAAGCTCTTCGTCGAGACGTTGGGAAACCAATGGCTAGATTTCGGTTGGGCCCAGGTTCGGTTTCGCCAACCTGTCTATCCGGGCGATGAGTTGGTGGTTGCCATTGACGATGATGGATCTTTCGATGTTCGTCGCGATGTCGACGATGTGTCCTGTTTTTCGGGTCGAGCGGGGCGCGGCGATGCTCCATGGTTGAGAGATATAGGGATCCCTAGTCGACGGCTGCCCGAGCCGATACCGGATCCCATGCCGGATCTCACGCTTGCAAATGCGCCGGTGGGTCGGGAATTGCGGACACGTGCGGTATCGTTGTCAGTGGCGGATGCGGAAACCTATGCCCGGGATAAACTACGGGAGACGTTAGATTGTTTTTACGGGGAAAACGCTTCGATTCACCCAGCATGGGTTGCCGAGCAACCGATTCATTGGCTACATCATTCGTACAACTATGGGCCTTCAATTCACACGGAGAGTCACATACAACATCTATGCCGAGCGGAGGTCGGGCAGACATTTTGTATAGCGGGGACATGTCGCGATGCATACGAGCGGAAAGGTCACCATTACATTGTCAATGACACGGAAATCCGGGACGCCGACGACAGGGCAGTTGCTCGAGTCCGACACACGGCAATATTTCAAGTGCGGAAACCACCAGCGTAAAGAGGCTCTTTGCCGAAACGGCTGGGCGCCTAAATGGCACCCGCGTGACGTAGGTTCTCTATTTCGGCATCCAGATAGCCGAGATCGTGGAGGATTTCATCGGTGTGTTCTCCAATATTGGGGGCCTTTCTTACGCCTCGTACCGGCAATCCATCAATATTTAATGGGTGATTGATCACCCATTTGGTACCAACGTCTTCTTCGGGCGGTTTGATTATATTGTTTGGTTCCAACTGCGGGTCTGTGGCCAGATCCGCCAGCGTCCCCACCATTGAGACTGGGACGTTCGCGTGTTTGAACGATGAGATCCAGTGTTCAGCGATATGGCGTAGTAGCAGCGGACGTAGTTCCTCTGCTAACGCTCCGCCGGACGCGACACGGGTTCGTCTCGAATTGAACCGAGGATCCTCTAAGAGATGCGTCGCGTCGAGGACATGGAAAAAGGCGGCGATCTCTTCATCAGAACGGACCATCGTGAACTGTAAAAAGCGATTATCTGCGGTTTCATAGAGCTCGCGGGTAAAGTGTCGAGCAGCTACGTGGGGGTAATTAGTGAAGTCACCATCGGCGAATACGGCCGACGCGATGCATGAAGCAGACCAAACCCCGTTGGCAATTAACGAAGTATGTACCATGCTTCCTTTGCCGGTTCGTTCGCGCCGTAACAGAGCAGTCACTATCGCGGCGTACAGCGCTACGGCTGTTGGATGATCACCCATCCCAGGAAGCGACTGAGCTGGAAGTGAACCTGGCGATCGCACTAGATCCATCAAGCCGCTTCGGGCCCAATACGCGACGAGATCAAATCCCTCGCGATCTCGTTCCGGTCCCTTTTCCCCATAGGCCGTAAGCGAAGCGTAAATCACTTGTGGGTTGATAGTTTTTATGTCGTCGTACATAAGGCTCAAGTCGCGTCGCATGTGTAATGGATGATTGGTGACATAGACATCGCAGTCCCGGGCTAGCTGGAGAAGAATCGTTTTGCCCATTTCAGTCTTTAGATTTAGCGTGATCGATCGCTTGTTACGCGCATCTTGAACCCAGGCGTAGTTGATTTTGGCATCCGGCGTTCCCGGTGCTAACGCGAGTCCGCGGTAGGCGTCCCCGGAACCCGGAATTTCTACTTTGATTACGTCAGCGCCAAAGTCCGCCAGAATGGTTGCCGAAACAGGAGCTGCTATCCACGAACCTACATCCAACACCTTGAGACCTGAAAAAAGGAGGTCTTCGTCATTCATTCTTAATCCTCGCTGTCGGACTGTGTCGCCATCATAGTATTCAAACCTTGGCGTGTTGAACTGCTTGTTTTGGTCGCAATTCGTTGGAGCCGAGCATCGGCAAATCACGCGATATCAGCTAAGTTAGATCTTTAGACGGGGAGGAAGAGATTATGGAATTGCGGGATCGTGTGACAGTGGTTACGGGTGGAGCGAGCGGGATTGGTGCTGCGTGTGCACGCGCTTTTGC
>JAYGFA010000051.1:0-7349 GCA_046582115.1 Pseudomonadales bacterium
CAATGCTCCCTGCCATAAACCAAATCATCGTGTCCGCAAAGAAGTCAGCGCCACCCTCGTAGACCTGCGTGACGATGTACGGTACGGCGATGGTGTAAGCACCCGCATTAAATAGTGATGAGAGGAAATTAAGTCCGATGACGTTCCGTATTAACGGAAGGCCCCAAAAGAGCTCGAAACTTCGAGCGAGGCCGCGGCTTGAATCCACAGACTCCTCAGCGCGTATAGCGGGAGGTAATGCGGGGAGTCGACTGAGGGCAAAAGCCGAAGCCGCTATCACCGTGGCCTGAATTACGAGGATTTGTCGGATTCCGATCGCTTCTAACTTACCACCGATCCACACGCCCACAAGGCCAGCCAATGTGGTTATCACGGTTGTGACGGTGACGGTCCGTTGGATGTCGAAACGGGTGACGCGATTGATGATTGATTGACGAGCTGGGTCGCTGAGGGCCTGTAATAAAGCCATACCCAATCCAAATAGGAAGGCGACTTGCAAGGTGATTGAACCCGCCATCGGAATGAGGAGAAGCGGCAGGACGACGGCGAATAGACTTATGAAGAGAATCAGGTTGCGCGCGTCTGCTCTGTCGGCCCAGAAGCCACCGATGAGCAACACCGCTAGCGGCGCCAGTTCCATGAAAAATCGAATCCAGGCGTAAGTGCCGGGCGAAGTCTCGAGGATGCCAACGAATATCCAAGCAATTAGAAACCCGTGAAGACTGATTGCCGTCATCCACAGGCTTGACCCAGATAGGTACCAGCGAAACGCTGATGGATGGGGCAAGTGGACTGACATTTCGAACGATGATACAGCGGCAGCTTGTTGTTTAATTTGAGCTTGCTTCGGAGGTCGAGAGCCCAGAGCTTGCTAGACCTTGTAGCCACCATCCACGCTGATGACTTGACCCGTAATCCCAGCTGATTCGTCGGCGGCAAGCAATGCCGCCATCGGACCCAATTCTTCTGGCTCAAGTATTCGGTTTTGTAGGTTTTCGGACGCAATTCGTGTTCTTTCTATCTCGACCGACGTACGCCGCGTCGATGCCATGGCTTCAAGATCAACGAGTTGCGTATTTGTCCAGCCCGGGCATAGGCAATTGACGGTGACACCTTGTTTAGCCACTTCCGCTGCCATTGCTCGTGTGAGTCCGATGAGACCGTGTTTTGCCGCGGAATACGCTGGATGACCGCCGGAACGCTTAGCGTAACCGGAGCCGATATTGATGATGCGTCCGTGACCGCGTTCGATCATCGCTGGCAGCACCACTCGACTTGCGCGGTAGGCTGAAAATAGATTCAGGTCGACGTTGGCGACGAACAGTCGATCGTCAATCTGCTCTTTTGAGAGTCCGCCAGTATCGCTAAGACCGGTTCCACCACCGGCATTGTTAACGAGTATGTCGATTTCCCCGAGGTTGCTCCTTATGCTTTCGACGCATTCTCCGATTGCGTCGAATGACATTGCATCACAAACCACAGCCACAGCGCTGACCCGCAAAGACCTTATTTCATTGGCGACGCCGTCGATTTCGGCTTTTGTACGGGCACTGACCGCGACGTCGGCTCCCTGACGCGCCATCGCTAGCGCGATCGCTCGACCAATCCCGCGACCTCCGCCGGTGATCCAGGCGCAGCGTCCGTCCAACCCTGGCATCGTTATTTCTCGATCATAGGGTGATTGCCACGAATCGGATTACGAAGGATTCACGGCATCGAAATACTGCCGAGCCGCGGCGAGGTGATCGTCGACGGTTTGATTACCGGCATTGTGAGTGGCGATGGCCATGTGGGTGCAGCCTAGAGCTCGCCAGCGGTCGGCGTGCTTTTGCCAACGTTCAGGGGTCCCACCGGCACATTGGGCCTGCGCTTGGATGCCGAAGCCGTCCCACGACAGGCCAGCTTCCGCACGTTCATTCTTGATGGTTTCGATGGCCGCGGCGGATGCTTCGTTTGGTCCCCCAAGCGGGAACCAACCTTGGCCCATTCGAGCACAACGCAATAATAAAGCGCGCGCGATGCCACCAAACCAAATCGGAATCGGATGCGCCGGCCTTGGAAGGATGCTGGCTTGTGTGACCGTATGAAAATCACCGTTAAAGGTCAGATTGTCAGATTCCCAAAGGTTCCGGATTAGTTCGATTTGTTCGGCTTGCCGTTTGCCTCTGGCAGCGAAGGGGACGGCCAACGCTTCGTATTCCACTTCATTCCAGCCGGTACCGATGCCAAGCCGGAAACGGTAGTTCGACAAAATCGCGAGTTCTGTTGCTTGTTTGGCGACTAGGGCAGTTTGGCGCTGCGGTAGGATCAAGACCGACGTGGCAAATACAATTTTCTCGGTTACCGCCGCCATGAATGAGAAAACGGTAAAGGGTTCATGGAAGGCGACGTCTTTGTCGTAGGGGCCTCTCCATCCACCCGGTCGATTCGGGTCTGCGCCCAGGACGTGGTCGTAGATCAGCATGTGGTCCGCGCCCATTGCCTCGGCGCCTTGCGCGTATGCCTTAATCGCCCCGGGATCGTTACCAATTTCGTGGTGTGGAAAGACGATTCCGAATTTCATGCACTAGCCCTTCCGCAATCGGACTGACGACACTAGACGCGCGAAAGTTGGATTGCAATTTATCCGCGGCTAAAATGCCCGCCTCGTGGTATTCAGAATTATGCGGCGACGTAGCGTTCTGTCTATCGCAAGACCATGCCAACAACGGTTGGGATGACAGGGCTAAAGGTAAGTCGCCGAATTACGGCCCGAGCCTTGGACATGAGAGCTGGGCTTCACGGAGCGGAAAACATGGCAGAGTCAGGCGAATATTCAGCGTCATTTCCATTCGTGAAGATGGAGCACGACATCCTTGCTTTATGGGAAGAAGAGCGGGTGTTCGAAAAATCATTGGAGTTCACGAGAGATAAAAAGCCGTATATTTTTTATGACGGCCCGCCATTTGCCACGGGCCTTCCTCATCATGGAACTTTGCTTGCTTCCATCATCAAGGACGTTGTACCGCGCTATTGGACGATGAGGGGTCGATATGTCTTGCGCCGTTTCGGTTGGGATTGCCATGGACTGCCGATCGAACACGAAATTGACCAGCAACTGGGCATGTCGGCTCAGGAAGCCGTAGCGAAACTAGGAGTTGCCGGTTACAACGCCGAATGCCGAAGCATCGTCGAAAAGTATGTTGACCAGTGGCGCACCATCATCACGCGGATTGGTCGTTGGGTCGATTTCGACAACGACTACAAAACCATGGATGCCTGGTATATGGAATCCGTCTGGTGGGTGGTGAAGCAACTTTGGGACAAGGGCCTAATTTATCGAGGTGAAAAGGTGATGCCGGTTTCTACAGCCCTTGAGACTGTCTTGGCGAACTTCGAGGCAACGTTAAATTATAAGGATGTGCAGGACCCCGCGATTACCGTGCTGTTTCGCCTCGCGGATGAGGATGCGTTCATTGCCGCATGGACGACGACTCCGTGGACTTTACCTTCGAACCTAGCGCTGTGTGTGGGAGCAGACATCGATTATGTGGGCGTTACCGATCAGGAATCTGGCCGCCTCGTCTACCTAGCGGAAGCGCGCCTTGAAGAATATGGCGCCAAGCACCAGCTGACAGTTGAAAACCATCTAAAAGGTTCCGACCTAGTGGGTAAGAAATACGTACCGCCGTTTGAGTACTTTATCTCCGAAGCTGAACAAGGGGCATTTGTAGTCGTGGCTGATGATTACGTCACCACCGATGAAGGCACCGGAATCGTTCACCAAGCTCCCGCTTTTGGTGAGGACGATTACCGGGTACTCCGGGCTAACGGCATTAATGCATTTGTGTGTCCGGTCACCATGGGTGGACGGTTCACTGAGGAAGTTAAAGATTTCGCGGGAAAGCGAGTGAAGGATGCCGACAAGGACATTATTCAGCTCCTAAGGGAGTCGGACGTTGTTTGGGATCAGGAAACGATCCAGCACAGTTACCCGTATTGCTATCGATCCGATACCCCACTCATCTATCGAGCGGTGCCCTCGTGGTTCGTACGGGTAACAGATTTCATCGACGACATGGCGGCTGCAAACGAACAAATTCTTTGGGTACCCGGCCATATCAAGGAAGGTCGATTTGGTCACTGGCTAGAGTCGGCGATCGACTGGGCGATTTCCCGTAACCGCGTATGGGGAAATCCACTCCCTATATGGGAAAACCATGTTACCGGAAACCAAATCTGTGTTGGCTCGATCGACGAGCTGGAACAACTGAGCGGAGAACGTGTCGAGGACTTGCACCGCGAATTTGTTGATCCCCTGGAGTTCGAAGTTGATGGCGAAGAGGGAGTGTACCGTCGGGTCGAAGAAGTGCTTGATTGTTGGTTTGAGTCGGGTTCGATGCCCTATGCCCAGTTGCACTACCCGTTCGAGAACGAAAGGGTTTTTGAACAAGGCTTCCCAGCTGAGTTTATCGCTGAGGGCTTGGATCAAACCCGTGGCTGGTTTTATACCCTCACCGTGCTTGCCGCCGCGTTGTACGAAAAACCTGCGTTTCGCAATGTGATCGTCAATGGGATGGTAATGGCCGAAGACGGCAAGAAGATGTCCAAGAGCCAAGAAAATTACACGCCACCGGGAGAACTGATGGAGACGTATGGCGCGGACGCATTGCGGCTCTACCTCATCAATTCCGGTTTGGTTCGGGGTGAAGAACAGCGGTTTGCGGACAGCGGCGTTCGGGACATGGCGCGAAGAGCGTTGCTGCCGTGGTACAACGCCTTTGCTTTTCTTGAGACGTATGCGGCCATTGATAATTGGACGCCTGATAAAGGCGACTACATTGGCAGCAACATCCTGGACCAATGGATCCTTTCTAAGCTCCAGACCCTCAAAGCCGGAATCCGCAACGAGATGGAACGATATCGTCTCGATAACGTGGTGCCCAAGCTATTCGACTTTATCGAGGATCTGACGAATTGGTACATAAGATTGAATCGCTCGCGGTTCTGGGGAGATGACATAACCGCAGATAAGATCGCCGCGTACTCGACCCTCTATAGGGCTGTACGCGAGCTTTCCATTGTTATGGCGCCATTTGCGCCGTTTCTCTCGGAGCACGTGTATCGTCAGATCTCGGCATTAGCCGAGGAGATACCCAAACCCTCGTCCGTTCACCTGTGCACCTATCCGGAGGCTGACAGTGCGGAGATTCATCGCGATCTTGAAGATGCAGTGGCACGCATGCAGCAAGTGGTTTTGTTGGGTCGGAGAAAACGGGAAGAGGTGAAGATCAACCTGCGAACGCCACTATCGGTCGTGACGATCGTCCACCACGATCGCAACGTTTTGGACGTCATTCGAGGGCTGGAGCGGTATGTGCGCTCAGAACTCAACGTGAAGGAAGTCAGGTACTCGACCGAAGAAACCAAATACATTGAGTTATACGCGAAGCCTAACTTTCCGGTATTGGGCAAACGGCTTGGGAAACGAATGAAAGAATATCAGGGCTTGATCGAGGCGATGACGCCCGATGATATTGCTCACTTTCACGACGAGAGCGGGATCGCGCTTGGTGGAGAAACTTTTTCCACCGAGGAGATTCAGGTGTTTCGAGAGGCGAAATCTGGGACTAACGTGATCACCGATCGATTGATATCGATCGATCTAGTTTGCGAACTAAACGACAGTCTCGTGATGGAGGGGTACGCGCGGGAAGCCGTTAACCGTATCCAACGAGCGCGTCGAAAGATCGGATTAGAGGTATCTGACCGAATTCGGCTTGTGTATTCGGGTGACCAACGTGTGCTTGAAGCACTGGAAAAGCATGCTGAATACGTTGCGAGTGAAACGCTTGCAACCGAATTCAAATCGGGCCCGACTCAGCAGTTCGACGCCGAAATTGATGGCATGCGTTTGGGATTTGATATCTCGTTAGCAGGGAGTAATTGATCGTGTTGGAATTTTATACGGCACCGACACCCAACGGCTGGAAGGTGGCTATGACACTTGAAGAAATGGAGCTTGATTACCGACTTCGAATGGTCAACTTGTCGGCGGGCGCGCAGCAAGAAGAGAGCTATCTTGCGATCAATCCGAATGGTCGCATACCCGCGATCGTTGACGATGGATTCCCGGTCTTCGAATCAGGCGCTATCATGATCTACCTTGCCGAGAAGACCGGAAAGCTTATCCCCCGAGACGTCAACGGGCGATCGGAGGTAATTCAGTGGCTGATGTTTCAGATGGCGGGTATTGGGCCTATGCAAGGTCAGGCGGTCGTCTTTGTACGTTATTTCCCCGAGGATATCCCGGCCGCTAAAGATCGATACATCAATGAGTCACGAAGGCTTTACGAAGTTCTTGATCGCCACCTGGAAGGACGTGAATGGTTGGCGAATGATTTTTCGATTGCGGATATTGCCAACTGGTCGTGGATCCGTAGTCACAAATGGGCACGTGTCTCTGTTGAGGGTCTCGATAACCTGTCACGTTGGATGGATCAAATGCGGAATCGACCCGCATGCGAACGAGGCGCCAACATCCCGCCGTCGCCGGGACGAGCAGACCTCGTCAAAAAGGGTGGGGCGGCCATCGTCACAACCTAGAGGCGCGTTCTCTTGATCATAGAACGTGACGTTGTCAAAGGGCGTTCCTGCATGGCACGCTTCTTTGAAAGTAAAGAGGTCGTGATGAAAGCAATATGCAAAGGCCAGGTCATTGCAGAAAGTGAGGAAACCGTTGTCGTTGAAGGCAATCACTATTTCCCGCGGGCAGCGCTCCTGGAGGAATTTTTCACTGTCAGTAACACGACATCGAATTGTCCCTGGAAAGGGACCGCACATTACCTGAACGTCGTTGTGGGAGGGGAAACCAAAGCTGATGCCGCGTGGCATTACCCCACACCGAAACAGGCGGCGGCTGAAATTGCTAACCGAGTTGCATTCTGGGGGCCAGTTGAAGTTTTTAGCTAGCGGACGCGACGCAGAACGTTCGCGTCACTGTTACAAGGGGAACTAAATGTTTTACGAGTTGAGACAATACAAGGTTATCGATGGAAAAATGGACGCTTTCGTGGAATTAATGGAGTCCGAGATTATTCCTTTTCAGGTTGCAAAAGGGATGGTAATCACGGGGAGTTTTCGCGGTGAAGAAGACCCGACGACGTACGTATGGATGCGTCGTTTCAGTTCGGAAGCTGAACGAGAGCGTCTCTACGAGGCAGTCTATGAAAGTGACGAATGGAAAACATCGTTTGCGCCTCGTGTGGGTGAATTGATGGATCGCTCAGGGATCAATGTACAACGGATAGTTCCGACACCCCGTTCGGTCACGCAGTAAGCCTCAGGAGTAGAATTCAGATGCCTGGCAC
>JAYGFA010000079.1:0-14567 GCA_046582115.1 Pseudomonadales bacterium
GAGCTCAGTATTGATCTCTTTGAGCCCTACCTGGAAGTGGTGGAAGTTGATGACTGATTCTCACGTAGTACTTCGCGCTGAGGCGTTGGAAAGCCTGTTAATCGAGAAGGGGTTGGTTGACCCCGAACGGATTGACGAGACCATTACCTTTTATAATGAGCGCGTTGGTCCGATGAACGGTGCGCAAGTCGTTGCTCGAGCATGGCAGGATGCCGAGTTCAAGGCACGACTACTGATCGACGGCACCACGGCGATTGAGGAATTCGGTTTTTCCGGCGGGCAGGTCGACAAGTTGGTCGTTGTCGAGAACACGCCGGATACGCACAACGTGGTCGTTTGTACACTGTGTTCCTGTTATCCCTGGACTGTGCTGGGACTACCGCCCCGGTGGTATAAGGATCCTGCGTATCGATCCCGCGTGGTCAGGGAACCAAGGGCCGTCTTGGAGGAGTTTGGTACCACCATTCCTGACGACACGACCGTTCAGGTATGGGATTCATCCGCCGAAATTCGCTACATGGTTCTACCCGCAATGCCCGCGGCTTGGGTTGGACACTCGCTCGACGTCCTCGCCGCTAAGGTATCGAGGGACAGCATGATTGGCGTTGAAGTGCTCGCGGATTAGAGACGTGCCTGGCCCACGACGGCGAACAGGAGCTGAATTATGAATAATGTCAGTGAGCTTCCGTTACGCGATGAATTCCAACCACCGATGGCCAACGGTGAGGTCCTCTTCGATGAACCATGGCAGGGACGGGTGTTTGCGATGACGCTTTTGCTGGTGGAGCAAGAGTGTTTCGCATGGGACGAATTTCAAGCAGAGCTCATTGAGGTAATCCACGACTGGGAAGCGTCCCGTGATCGAGCCCGGGCATATGCCTATTACGAGCATTTTCAGGAGGCATTGAAAAGGGTATTGGCGTCAAAAAATGTTGTAGCTTCGACGGATCTTGACGCAAGAACGGCAGAATTTGCCGCTCGACCGCACGGTCATGATCACTAACGAATATGCTGACCCATGTGCGCGAGCTAGCGGATGCAAAATGGATAAAAGCCGAAACTTGCTTCAGGACACTACCGCAGGTTAGGCATTACCTCTTCGCTTAACCGCATGAACGTTTCGTGGCTCAGAATCGAAGCCATGAGGTAATCGAGAGGCATCGTCTCTTCCAGTTCCTTGAGCTTGTCGGTCACCGTCGACGGACTGCCATGAATGATAATCTCGTCAACGTAGCGATCGATTCGATCCTCGGCCGAGAATCCGCTCATCATGCCGCTTCCGGACTTGGGATTTGCGTAGCTGCCTACGGTCCACTGGGCACCCGCGCGGGCGACGGCTTCGGCTTTTTCATCCGTTTCAGCAATCGCCATAAGACGAGCTATCGGGGTATCGCGCATTTCGTTATGACCGTGTTCCGTGAGTTGATCTCGATACGACCTATATTTCTGAGTAATTTCGCGATGTGTTGAGTGTGGGTCCATAAGGATGGCGTGGCCTTGGCTCGCCGACCAAGCGATCGCGTCGGGCGACGAAGAAGCGATCCAGGTCGGCATTGGACTCTGGATTGGTTTGGGCAGCACTTCGATATTGTCGAAGTGGTTGTATTTGCCGTGAAAGGTCAGTCGATCGCTGTTCCATGCGGCAAGCACGACGTCGACATTTTCGTGGAACCTCGCCCGTGACTCGTCGACCTCAACCCCAAACGCGGTCATTTCAGTTTTATCAAATCCCCGGCCTGCACCCCAGTTAATACGTCCGCCGCTGAGGTTATCGAGTAGCGCGACTTCTTCGGCGAGTCGAAGCGGATGATAAAAAGCGGCCAGCGAGACGCCGGTACCAATACGTAGATTTTTTGTGGTGTCGGCGATGTGCATGCCCATGAGGTGTATCGATGGACAAACGCTGTAGGTGGAAAAATGATGTTCCGCCAACCAGACGGCGTCGTAGCCGGTTGTGTCCATGATTTGAACACGCTCAAGCGCCCGCTCGTATACCTTATTGAGCGGTACTCGGCGCTGTGGCCAACTGAAGAATTGAAGTACACCGAATTTCATCTAAGACTGGTCACCCTAACCTATTCATCTGGCGCGGACATCGGCCCCATCGTTCTTGGTGGCTGTTCACGTTACGCGCCGTCGTTGTCCATATTCGCTGATTCCCCTACCGTCCCGTTCGCGATTAAGCGGTCAATTTCCCTGTCATCAATCCCGAGCTCGATCAGGACTTCGCGTGTTTGTGCGCCAATGTCGGGCGCTCTTTGCGGTGGACGTTTTGGTTCCTCATCGATGCGTATAGGGCTCATGATGGTGCGATCGTAATCGTCGCCTGGATCGTTAGTTTCGACAATGATCTCATTGGCGACGAGTTGTGGATCGTCGACGACTTGACCCATGGGGCGGACGTGACCGTAGGTGATTTCATGTCGGTCGAGGGTCTCTAGGGTCTGTTCGATTGTCATCGAACCAATCGCCTCTTGTATGAGATCGATCAGTTTCAAACGATTTGTAATCAGAGTGGGCATATCAAGAAAGCGTGGATCGCTGGTCCATTCTGAATGTCCCATGGCAGCCGCTAACTGAGGCCATTCACGTTCCACGTTGATCATGACGAACAACACGTAATGACGATCCGAGGTTCGATAGACGTGCCCGAAGGGATTGTGTACACCGTGCTCTTGCTTGCGTTTACCCACGTCCATGCCTTCAAGCACGCCTTGTAACGCCATGCCGTTTGACCAAACCCCATTTGCGATAAGGGAAGTACTTACGCGCGCGCCTTCGCCGGTTTTTTCACGGCGATAGAGCCCCGTCATAATGGCTGCAAAGAGAGACATAGAGGTCGCCTGATCCCCCATACCAGGGGCAGGCGCAACCGGGTCAACGCCCTGACCACGGATGAATTCCATCAAACCCGAGCGTGCCCACCAAGCCGTCGCGTCGAAAGCGCGGCGATGGACTTCTGGCCCTTCGGTACCGTAGCCAGAGATGTGGGCATAGATCAGCCGAGGATTTAGTTCTTTTAAACGGTCGTATTCGAGTTCGTATTTAGCGAGCTGTCTGCCGATAAAGTTGGTCAAAAAAACATCGGCTCCGCGCGCGAGCTGATGCACGATTTGGCGAGCCTCGGGTTGGCTGAGATCGAGTGCAACACTGCGCTTGTTTCTTGAGGTAAGTAGCCAGTTGTAGTCGATAGGGAATCCGCCTTTAAGCTTACGGTACCCGTCACCCGAAAGAGCCTCGATTTTGATGACGTCAGCGCCGTAGTCAGCGAGGACGGTTGCAGCGCCGGGACCGGCAAGATAAGACGCTGCGTCGATGACACGGACACCTTCGAGTAAATAGCTGATGTTTGCCTCCTCGTTGTACGCCGCGTTCGCGGAAAACTATCAGATCATAGAGGTTGGATGCGCGCGAACGAAGTAATTCACGTGAGAAGCGTATGATCCATGGGAGATGTGGCGTAAGCCGAAGCCTCGCTTGCGGGCTAGAGCGGTAGTTGGAGACGTCGGTGAAAAATTCCTATCCAGAACTCAATGCGCGGGCACGCGGGTGGTTGTGTTTTCTGTGGGAAAAGGCGCAGACAGAGGACGATTGGAGCCGCACTGGGGAACCGCATCCATGGTGGGATCGCTACTCGACCCCGCCGATGACAAATTTTCCTCGCTTTGATCTGGCTGATTCTTGCTATGCGGTTGCGCTGATGGCGGATAAGACGCCCGCGTGGCGGGAGGCGTATTCCCGGATACTCGACCAAATGGTCGATCGCCATACGACCTTTTGGGCGGCCGTGGACTGGTTAACTCAGTTCGGCAATGACCCTGATCGGGATAAGTACCCCGATGCGTGGAAGGGGACGCTCATTCCTGAACATTTATGGGGGCGTTACGATTCGCCCGGTTGGACGGCGAACGGTGTCGAGCCATGGGGACTCCAAAAGGATCCTATAGGCGCTGATGGCATGTTGTTCTTTAAGGGATTCTTTAATTTGGTGATGTCGCTACATCGTTATGTCAGCGGCGACCGTAAATGGGACGACCCGTTTAAGGTGGTGGGCGTTGATGACACCCACTTTCAGTGGACCCACAGCCGCGTCGCCGAGCACTTGACCAAACAATGGCGCCGCCACCCAGAAGGCCCGCACTGCGAGAACACTAAGATTTGGCCGTATTGCCTTAGTGCAGCCGGGCTTGGGCTGCAACTGTTTGATCAACTCCTCGGAACCGACAAGCACAGCGTTTTCGATGAGTGGACCGATTACGCCAGACGTCACTACCTTGAGGTTGAGGATGGTTTGCTAAAGTGGGTTGCGTTGTACTACGACCCGATCGTGGACCACGTACATAAAGTGGGTTCAGGAGGTGGGACCGGTGTGGCTTGGTATGCGTTACCGCAACATCCCGAGTTGGCGGAGTTGTTCTACCGCGCTTCTATCTCGGCGACGGGTTGGGCTGATCCGGCGGTACCTGTTGTGATCCCCACGGATCCCCGGGGGCTGGTGATGACGGCGATGCTAGCCAACGAGTTTGGTGATGCGGTCACCCACGCGCGTTTGTCGGACACGCTCGAACAACTCGCGGAACCTAAATATTTTGGAACTGAGTCCGAGCAATTTGGTTATTGGTTTCACTTGGACGAACCCTGGCCACGTGGCCAAATGAGTGCCAGCCTAATGGTGACTGATGTAGCCGATTCGGGGGACTGGCAGCGACTTTTTAATTCGCCCAATTTAGCGAAGTTTGAGCAACCGACGATTGAGGGAATTGAGTTCCCACGAATAGGACTGAGTCAGGCGTGGAACGATCTCGCCCACGGGATGTTGCAAGTCACGACGTACGCCGTTAAACCGTCATTGGTGGGACAGCAAACCGCTTTTCGGGTGACGGGAATACCAAATAAAAACGATTCCACCTATGTCCGCTGTGATGGGACTGAGTATGCTAACTGGAAAAGCTTAGGCTCTGATACCATCGAAATTAGGACCGAGATTGGTTCCCATTCGTTTCAAATTTATACCGGCTATCGCGAAAGTGAGGTCAATGTCGATCAACGTGCGAGAACCAAAGCCGTTCAATCGACGTCGCAGAGTTCGAGCGCGTCCATAAGTGGGATCATTCGCGCGACGAGCTTGAATGGCATGGCCGGTTGCCCTTGTTGTAATTAAACGTGACGGCTTCCGTGGCAGAGCGGTACCAGTACACGGATGTGTTGCGCGTACTATTCTTATTCTGAACTGAGTTAGAGGAGGATCGATGTATCCCGGATATTATGCTGCCGATGCTCCGAATTACCCGGCGGCGATCAACGCCTCGACGAACGAGGTACTAACGTACGGACAGCTCGACGCACGTTCCAATCAACTCGCTCACCTCTTATACGAAGGTGGTCTGCGACGGAACGACCATATCGCCATATTCATGGAAAACAACCTGCGTTTTTTCGAGGTCGCGTGGGCGGCGTTGCGATCGGGTCTCTACATCACCACCATCAACCGGTACTTAACTGCGGAAGAAGCCGCCTACATCGTCGACGACAGTGGTGCCCAGGCACTGGTGTCATCACAAGCGATGGGCTCTGTTGCCGCTGAGTTGGGATCGCAGATACCGGGCTGTCCCATTTTGCTCACGACCGATGGGGTCCTCGAAGGGTGGAGTTCGTACGAAGCGCGGATCCAATCCTATGCGACCACGCCTCTTGACGAGCAGTGGCAAGGTGGTTCGATGCTTTATAGTTCCGGCACGACGGGACGTCCGAAGGGAATTCTCCGCGCGTTGCCCAAGATCAAGGTGACGGATATTGAGCCGACCGCACCTGGAATCGGTTCGGTGTATGGATTTGACCGCGAAACCATCTATCTGTCGCCGGCGCCGCTTTATCATGCGGCCCCCTTCGGTTTTACGATGGGCGTTCAACGGCTCGGGGGGACGGTCGTGGTCATGCCACGATTTGACGCGCTTGATGCTCTGCGTTGTATCGAAGAATTTAAAGTCACCCATAGTCAGTGGGTGCCCACCATGTTCGTGCGAATGCTCAAGCTGATTGACGCCGAGCGTTCTCGGTATCAACTCGCTTCGCATCGGGTGGCGGTTCATGCGGCGGCGCCTTGTCCTGTCGATGTCAAACATCGAATGATCGAGTGGTGGGGACCGATTCTCGAGGAGTACTACGCTGGAACGGAAGGTAATGGCTCGACGGCGATTGGGAGTGTGGAATGGCTGGAACATCCGGGTTCAGTCGGGAAGTCACGGAGTGGCGTGCTGCACGTGTGCGACGACGACGGAAAAGAACTTCCTCCAGGTGAGACCGGAGTCATCTACTTCGAGCAGCCTGCGATGCCCTTCGCCTATCACAACGCCCCGGAGAAAACCCGCGAGGCGCAGCACCCGAAACACCTCAATTGGTCGGCCCTCGGTGACGTTGGATATCTTGACGAGGAAGGGTATTTGTACCTCACCGACCGAAAGTCGTTCATGATCATATCGGGGGGCGTCAACATTTATCCTCAGGAAATAGAGAACGCGTTGATCATGCATCCGAGTGTCGTCGATGTCGCGGTATTTGGCGTCCCAAACGACGATTTTGGCGAGGAAGTAAAGGCGGTAATACAACTTGCCGAAGACGTGGATGGCAACGAGTCCACGGCCGAAGATTTAATTGAATATTCGAGGGAGCATCTCGCCAACTACTTGGTGCCCCGGTCCGTTGACTTCGTTGCGGAGATGCCGCGTTTACCGACTGGGAAGTTATACAAACGTTTGTTGCGAGATAAGTACTGGGGGAACCGTGACTCGCGTATCGTGTAGCGTGGTGCCTGGCGTGACCAATACCATTCCGGTCAGAACAGATCTTGGGAGATTGTTGGTGCGTATGTCTCGGCGAAGCCAAAGGACCCAATAATGGAATTGGCGTCTGCTGACATAACGCGATACGAGAAGGAAGGCTATCTCGTGGTCCGAGATGCGTTAGACGCGGGAGAACTGAATCGTTTCGACAAGGCATTCCAGACGCACCTCAACGAACTGCATCCGAGCGAGCTGAATTACCCCGACCCTGGCCGATATACCTTGGCTAAAAGCTGCATGGCTGATCCAGATCTCGCGTTTGTCGTGGAGCATCCGAATATTGTTGGTCCCGCGAGTCGCTTGTTGGGAGAGGATCCCATACTTACCGCATTCGTAATCTATGACCGAACGCCTGGCGGTCCTGCTATTCCAGCGCACAACGACTACAAGCGTTGGCGTCCTGTCGGGTCGTCTATGAATTGGTTGTTCACGATTGTCCCGCTATGCGATTTCGATGAAGCGCGTGGGCAGGTTTTTGTTGCGCCGGGTTCGCATCGGCTCGAACGCGTGCAGTCAGGCCTGGGGCGTGCACAGGAAGTGGCCGAAGCAGTCCGTCCCCATGACGACACTTTTATCGACCCGGAACTCCGCCGTGGTGATTTGTTGATGATGAATATGCACTGTTGGCATCGTGCCGCGCCAAATCGAAGTGAGGAACATCGCGTCGGTTTTTTCAATAAGTACGCGGGAATTTCCTGCCCACCGGCGACAGGCTATTACCTGTTCAGTGACAGCGCCTTTAACGCCTTATCTTCTGAAGGTCAGCGATACATTGCCGTGCATAGCGATCGAAGGATCGCGCGCGCGCGCATGTTGTTGCAACGCGGGGACCGATATCTCTTTACGCGAGGCGACGATGGTATCCGCTTGCCGGGCGGGCCAACCTGGCAGGAGAAAGCGATACCCGATTGGGACATTGGTAATTACATTGCGTCAGTGCATGGACATATGCGAGATCAGGTGAGGGTTGAGACGCCTTGGGCGAGCTACATCGGCGATTACTACGAAGACA
This sequence comes from Pseudomonadales bacterium, assembly GCA_046582115.1. Taxonomy (GTDB): domain Bacteria; phylum Pseudomonadota; class Gammaproteobacteria; order Pseudomonadales; family Azotimanducaceae; genus UBA11889. The sequence continues at coordinate 7,852 of JAYGFA010000079.1, forward strand.
GTGATCTTTGTCGCATATACGGTTACGAAATGAACGACAACGGCTTCCCAGTTGCATATGAAGGCGAGTGGCTAGATCTCGATAACGTCCGGGAACGAGCAACCCAAGGATATGAATTGGAAGCAATTGAAACGTGGAATTGCCCGGGCGTGACACGGGGTAAAGGCGTGACACAGGCGCAAGCGCGTATTGATCAATACGCGTACTGACGCGATAGAGCGATAGCAAGTCCGAGACGTCAGCGCCGCGACCTTGGGCTTGTTGGCCTAATTAAACAGAATGTTGTTAATGATGAAGGCTGAAAGAATGGCCTGTACAAAAAAGATCAGAAAGATACAGATCGTGACCCACACGCGCGGGCGAATGCGCTGATCCATCTGTTTGGCTTGTAGGTACAGGGTCATGAAACTCTGAACAGGAAGCATAAACGCGCCGAAGGTGGCGCCGAAAATCACCAAGGTGATGGGATCCTGATAGAACACATAGATCAGCGTGCTGATGATAGGCATCGCGATGATGTAACCGCGCGTCCATTTCTTCCGCCGGGCTAAGTTTTGGCGGTCAATAAAGCCAAACGTCACCATGAGATCGGGGAAAGACCGGGACCCCGCACCGATGCCAGAGAGGGTTGTTGAGAACAGAATGCAGAACGCGCCGAACGTAAATAGCCAAAATGCCCAGGGTCCGAGAGTCGCCGTGTACATATTCGACAGCACCGTGATGGTATCGGTGCCCGAGGGAAGCGCGCCGAGTCGGTTCAAGACGCCAGCCCCCAAGAAGTAAAACGATAACGTCGCAAACGTCAGAATGATGAGCGTGACCCATACATCCGTCTGCACTACCCGTATCCATCCTTTCGCACGTTCTAGCCATTGCGGATCGTCGCGCTCGCCGCCAACGTAGCTCGGATATCCCTTTTCCACGCACCAATAAGTGTAGGCCGAGATTTCGCTGGCAGCGACACCCGTGGCTCCGTACATGCCGATGGCTAGTACCCAATGTTCGCTAAGTCCCTCGAATCGGAGACCTTCCATAAGGTTCGCTGGCGTCGCGGCAAATTCTGTCGACTGCATCAGTAATGCAGAGACAATGGTGGCGAAGGAAAAACTCATGACCATTGCGAACATGACTTTTTCGAATCGGCTGTAGCTTCCGCTTCCCAGGATCACCATCACGATAAGGGCGGCAATCACCGTAGCCCATGCACCGTCGACGATGGGTAGCATGAGACCCAGCGCTTGGCCGGCACCACCGATAATTCCACCGGAGGTTAATAAACCGGGCACAAAGCCGATGAGGCCCAGCCATATCGGCCAGGAAATGGGACCGTTTGGCCCAGGGATTTTCCCAGGTAGCCGATTGAGAGCACGGAGATAGGTGTCACCGCTGGTGACAACGTAACGGGCGAGCTCCGCTTGTATGAGGGATTTAACCCAACAAGAAAATAAGACCCACCATAAAAGCGTAAACCCTGCCGCGGCACCCAAACCGGCCGTTAGCAGGATTTCTCCAGAACCCACGATCGAGCCGGAGACGACAATCCCGGGTCCCAAATTTTTCAGTCTACCGCTCCAGGTAGTAGGTGCCTGTTTGGTAGCACCGGGTACGATGGTGTAAGGGTCATCGCTCATGGTCTCAGCATACCGCGATGCGCCGTGTAGCATGATTTGACACGGTGCCTTTGATCACTTCGTGGGTAATCGAAGAGCGCATAGTGGCTGGTGTGGTTTGCGTTCGCGCTCTAGACTCGCCTGCATGCAAGCGGTTACTGATTTGAAAGTGGTTGCCGATTATGATCCAGCCGGCGATCAACCGGAGGCGATCGCGGGTCTACTTGATGGGCTCGACAATGGGCTGGCGCAACAGACGCTACTGGGAGTTACCGGTTCGGGGAAAACCTTCACTATTGCGAATGTCATTGAGAAGGTCCAACGCACGACCCTGGTCCTAGCACCTAACAAGACGCTTGCTGCTCAGCTGTACGGCGAATTTCGAGAGTTTTTCCCCGCCAACGCCGTCGAGTACTTTGTGTCGTATTACGACTACTACCAACCGGAAGCCTACGTGCCTTCCTCAGATACCTATATCGAGAAGGATGCTTCCATCAATAAGCATATCGAACAGATGCGACTTTCCGCGACGAAAGCACTCCTCGAACGTCGAGACACAGTAATCGTTGCGTCCGTTTCAGCCATCTATGGACTCGGGGACCCTCAATCTTATTTACAAATGGTTTTGCACTTAGATCGCGGCGATCGCGTTGATCAGCGTTACATCCTGATGCGATTGGCAGAGTTGCAATACACGCGCAACGACATGGCGTTCGAGCGTGGTACCTATCGCGTACGCGGCGACGTGATTGATATTTTCCCTGCAGAGTCCGAACGGGAAGGGGTTCGGATCGAACTCTTCGACGATGAAATCGAAAACCTGTCGACTTTTGATCCATTGACAGGTGAGGTTTCGAATCGTGTGCCCCGTTATACCGTCTTTCCTAAAACCCATTACGTCACGCCGCGCGAGAAAACTCTGAGCGTTTTGGACGAAATCAACGAAGAGCTGACAGCGCGTCTTGCATTCCTTAAATCAAACGACAAACTCGTTGAAGCGCAGCGGCTCGAACAGCGTACTCGGTATGATCTCGAAATGATCAAAGAGCTCGGGTACTGCAGCGGCATCGAGAATTATTCTCGGTATTTGTCTGGGCGGGATGAGGGTGAACCGCCACCGACGTTGTTCGATTACCTCCCGACGGATGCGCTTCTCATTATTGATGAATCTCACGTGACAGTCCCCCAGCTTGGAGGAATGTACAAGGGCGACCGTTCTCGCAAGGAAACACTCGTCGAATACGGCTTTCGATTGCCTTCTGCGCTCGATAATCGTCCCTTGAGATTTGACGAATGGGAAGGGCTAGCGCCGCAAATGATTTTTGTTTCGGCGACGCCGGGGCCCTATGAGGCTGAGCACGCCGGTAGCGTTGTTGAACAAGTAGTCCGTCCGACGGGACTCGTTGACCCGCAAGTTTCCGTACGGCCAGCTATATCTCAAGTCGACGATCTGTTTGAAGAAATTCGTATCACCGTCGATGCGGGTGAGCGTGTGCTTGTCACAACGTTAACGAAGCGGATGGCAGAGGATTTATCCGAATACTTGGATGAACATGGTGTTCGTGTCAGATATTTGCACTCGGACATCGAGACCGTCGAACGGATGGAGATTATTCGCGATCTGAGGCTAGGGGAGTTCGACGTTCTGGTCGGTATCAATCTCCTGCGAGAAGGATTGGATATGCCCGAAGTTTCGTTTGTAGCGATTCTCGATGCGGATAAAGAAGGGTTTTTACGCTCAGAACGCTCACTAATCCAAACCATCGGTCGTGCCGCCCGGAACATAAATGGACGGGCCATCCTTTATGCGGACAACGTTACCGGTTCGATGGAGCGAGCGATTGCGGAAACGGATCGACGGCGCAACAAGCAGCTGATCTTTAATGCGGAGCACGATATCGTTCCTAAGACGGTCGAGAAGGACGTGACTGATGTCATGGAGGGTGCTCGATCGCAGACAGGTGGCCGTGGAAGATCCCGTCGGTTTGGGCGGACCGCACCTTCCAGGGTTCATGCGGTTCCAGATGACCCGAAAGCGCTTGGGAAGCTTCTGAAGAAGCTTGAAAAAGAAATGTTGGAAAGTGCGCGCAATATGGAATTTGAAGAAGCCGCGGCTCTCCGCGACGAAATCGAGGACATTCGTACTCAAAGCTTCCTATGAGGTTGGTGTCGTGACGTGTTGTATCGCCGACGATGCTCTGCTAAACACGACCTATGCAGATAATTAAAGCAGGCTCGAGTATTGGCACCGATATCGCAGGTGTCGATCTCGCGCACCTCGATAGTGCAGAGTTTCGAGGCATATATGGTGCGTGGCTGGAATCTTCGGTTCTGAGGTTTCGAGACCAAGAACTTACGAAAGACCAACTGCGGGCGTTTAGCGAACGCTTTGGGCCATTGGAGTACGCCCCTATGGGGAAAATAACGCCGGAGCAGCGCGCGAGTATTCCGAACCCCTACGTGACCAACGTCTCGAACATTGTCGAAAACGGTCGACCGATTGGAGGGCTTGGGTCGGCGGAGGCTAACTGGCATACCGACATGTCCTATATCGAACATCCGCCGACCGCGAGTATTCTGATGGCCGTTGAAGTCCCTGAGGTAGGTGGCGATACCGAGTTTTGTGATATGCACGCTGCGTTTGAAGCGATGCCTGACGACTTGAGCGATCGCGTACGTACGTTATCCATCAAGCACGATGCTGCCCACGATAGCATCGGCGGCCTACGGCATGGTTTTGATCACTCGGCATCACCGGTCGAGGCGCCCGGCTGGGTCCATCCGATGATACGTATCCACGAAGAAACCCGTCGTGATGCACTTTACTTGGGACGTCGCCAAGACGCGTACGTTCTGGAGATGGACTTGGATGAAAGCGACACACTGCTAAACACAATTTGGGATTATGTCGCGCTCGAAGGGCATTCTTGGATCCAGCATTGGCGGAATGGTGATGTGGTGATGTGGGACAATCGGTCGGTGATGCATCGACGGATGTCGTTTCCCGCATCAAGCCGCAGGCTTATGCATCGAACCCAAGTTCGCCCGGTACTCTAGTGCAGATTCAGGATGATTTTAGCTTCCATTCGTAGGTCGCGGGTTCGAATAAAAAGTAGTCAATGAGCGAAGCTCGATTTCACGTCAACCTGCCCGGCGATCCGGACGTCTCGGATGCGCCACGGATTACAGGACGACGGATTCTAGAACTTGCGGCGAAGACATGGCCGTTTCTTCGCCCCATGAAGATTCACCTGGTGTTTTACCTCGTTTTGATTGGATTGTCCGGTTTCGTTGGAACCGTCGCGTATACCCAAGGGTTAGATCTCTTGTCAAACAAGGTGCTGGTCGGCGAAGAAAAGTTGTTGCCGCTACAAGCATCGATATTATGGCTCGACGACTCGTTTGCCGATATGGATGGCCCCGAGACAGAGGTCCCCACCGAAGAGCAGCGGAAAATTATTCTTGACCGCCTGTTGATAGGGACGGGAACACTGCTGTTTCTGGCTTTGGGTGCCTTTATCGCGATTTGGTACTGGGGTACTTGGATTTGGCACAGCGTGAACCAATCCCTGCGCGTGGCGATGGTGGAACGTTCGGAACACCTGTCGCTTCGCCACCACAGCAATACACGAGTCGGAGACACGGTGTTTCGTGTCTACCAAGATAGTGCGCAAATTATTAACCTGATTCAGCAAGGACTCATCGGTCCGATTGGTTTTTTGTTTGCGCTGGTCTGGGCGATGCTACTCATCGCGATGCTCGCTCCGAGTCTTTTGTTCGCGTTGCTCATCGTAGGCTTTCCGACACTCTGGTTGACGATCGTTTTCACCCCGCGTATTCGACGCCGAGCGCTTGCCAATCGAACGGCTAACAGCGATCTCACGTCACGCCTACAAGAAACTTTTGTGGCAGCGAAGATTATCAAGGCGAATCGTGCCGAAGAAGGAGCCCTGCATCTTTTCGACCAGGATTCGCATCGGGCACTCGATGCGGCGTTCCGGGTTCGATTGGAGATGGTCGTATTGAGTTTGCTGGTGATGATGATCGGCGGGCTCTGTGTGATTGCTTCGGAGTTCTTCATGGCCTCGTGGTCTAACGAGGGTTTGGACCTGAATGTCCCTGCCGTGATGGTTTTTTTAGTCCCGTTTGTTGCGTGGAACCTTGGGGCATTTATATTCGGGCTTGGGCAGACAGGAGGCGCTATCGGGCAAGGCTACGGTGCGGTGCGAATGTGGAGCCAGCTGCAGGATCTTTTCATCGCCTTGGAACGGGCCTTTTTTATTCTCGATCTTGAGCCCGAAGTGGAAAGCCCGGATAACCCGGAGCCTTTCCCCGTGGAGGTCGAGCGGCTTGAGTGGCGCGCGGTCGATTTCGCGTATGAACCAAGTCACCCAGTATTGGAATCGCTTGATCTGGTTGCCGACGTCGGAACCATCACGGCGATCGTTGGTGCGACGGGATCAGGGAAGTCGACGCTCATGTCGATGCTATTGCGGTTGTACGACCCGGATCAGGGCGCTGTCTTGATTAATGGGATTGACCTCAAGCGGTTAAGTGTTGAAGACATTCGAGCCAACACCGCCATCGCGCTGCAAAAGAATGTTCTGTTCACGGGCAGCGTCGCGGACAACATTGGATACGCAATACCCAACATAGATCGCGACACGATCGTGGAGGCCGCCAAGATTGCTTGCGCCCATGAATTTATTGTTGAGCTGGATAAGGGTTACGACACGGAGCTCGGCGAGCGAGGGGTAAAATTATCGACGGGCCAACGTCAACGTCTATCCATTGCTCGGGCGGTGGTTCGAGACACGCCAATCTTGATTCTGGATGAGCCGACCGCCGCACTGGATGCCGTGAACGAACAGCGCGTGCTCGCGAACCTCGATTCATGGGGACGGCAGCGGGTGGTGTTTGTGATCACCCATCGGCTTTCGACTATTCGGAAAGCCGATACCATCGCTTTTCTTGAGGGCGGTCGCATCGTGGAACTCGGGAGTCATGACGAATTAATGGATCGACACGACGGACGCTACCGACGTTTTGTCCTGGCGGATACGACGGGCGTCACGGAGGCGACGGAGCGTGAGTGACATCGAGGGT
>JAYGFA010000008.1:0-16617 GCA_046582115.1 Pseudomonadales bacterium
GCCGCTCCGAGGGTGCTTCGATCACCGGTGGATACGTATATCGAGGCACTCAATTGCCCTCACTTTTCGGCACATACATTTACGGCGATTTTGTCTCAGGATCCGTTTGGAGTCTGGGATACGGCGGTTCGAGTGTGCTCTTTAATACGAGGATCGGGACAACCATGCAGCTCGCATCCTTCGGTCAGGGGAACGATGCAGAACTCTTTCTAGTCGCTCGGAGCGGTGAAATATACGGTCTGAAAGAACCGTCTGGCAGCGGTTCGTTCCCGACGAAGTTGTCGATGACAAATATCTTTTTGGATCTTGCGACCCTGACGCCAGCACCAGGCTTTATTGAGTACGACGTAAACGTCCCTGCCTATTCTTCCGGTGCCAAAACTCGCCGTTGGCTTGCTGTTCCCAACAATTTGACGATTGGGTTTAGTTCGACCGGTAGTTGGGCGTATCCGACCGGTTCCGTTTTGGTTCAACACGTCGAAATGCAGATGGACGAACGCGACGACGCATCAATGCGTCGACTTGAAACCCGTGTGCTCGTGCGGCGAGACGGTGATTGGGCAGGTTTCACGTACCGTTGGAACGAAAGCGAAACCGAAGCGGTGTTGGTCGGTCGCCGAGCGACGGAAAGTTTGCTTATCAGCGCTTCCACGGGGGGGATTACGAGCGTCAACTACGACTACTTGTCGAGCACCGACTGCTTAATGTGTCATAACAGTGCGGCAGGATTTGCGCTGGGTGCGAAGACGCGCCAACTAAACCGCGACTTCGTGTACGCGACCCTGACGGACAATCAACTTCACACCTACAACCACATTGATCTTTTTAACGACAACATCAAACGGGCGAGTGAATATCAGGCCTTTAATTCGACTCCCGATGCACGGGAGTATCTTGACGTAAATTGTGCGAGCTGCCACCGCCCCGGAACAAACACGGGGTTAGACCTGGATTTTCGCTTTGATACGAATGATGCTGATATGGGCGCAATCGACGTTTTGCCTGTTCGGGGTGACCTTGGAATCGCTGCCGCTCGCATTGTGGATCCTGGCAACAAAGAGACAAGCGTTGTGTGGGAACGCATGCGAGCGCTTGGAATGAACGCCATGCCACCGGTAGACAAACACCGAGTTGACGAGGCGGGCGTCGCGCTGATTGGCGCGTGGATTGACGCCATGTAAGAACGCTACGAGAAGCCCGTACAGTTAAGCGATCGCGATGCACCAAAAGAGTGCATAGCGTGCAATATGACCGTGCAGTTCCGTCCACTTATCCACGCCTAACGATACCTAAGTAATTGATTTTAAATAATATTTAAGTTTGGCACGAAATTTGCATACTAATAGAGTGTACCAACTTTTATTTGACAATGAGGTATTACGAAGTGGTGAGAAAAAAAATCTGCAAGTTCTTTGCAATCGCTATCGCGTCGGCGTCCTTCGCAGGCGGTACGATTGAGATTGGTGATAACCACAGCATCAGCGTAGGAGCTGGTTTACGGTCAGGGCTTACGTCGATCGACGGCAATAAAGGCTTTAGCCTCCAGAGCATGCGACTCTACGTCAACGGCTCTCTTCGTGAAAAAGTCAAGTTCACGTTCAATACCGAATGCGAGGGCTGTGTATTCGGACAAGATTCGGGCGATCCCGTCGGCGCTGCCGGTGACATCGGCGTTTTGGATGCGATTGTGCAGTTCGAGTTGAGTCCCGAGTTGAATATCTGGGTAGGACGCATGCTCACGCCAGCTGACCGGATCGAACTCAATGGACCTTATTACGGCTTATCCTGGAATCAGTACACGGTGCCTCTGTTGCCGTCTGACCAGTTAGGTCCGGCCGGTTTGCTTGGTCGTGACGACGGGGTCACGGTCTGGGGAGCCCAGGGAAAACTGCAATACGCAGCAGGACTGTTCGATGGGCTGAGTGGCCGAGACAGTCTGCTATTTGCCGGACGGTTGGCGTACAACTTCCTCAATATGGAAAAAAATCCGGGGTACTACACCAGTAGCACCTATTACGGCGGTGGCGGGGACATTTTCACGTTAGGAATATCGTTTCAATCTCAAAGCGATGGCGCGGGCACGGCTGCCGAACCCAGTGATTTCAGTGCATTCATCGTGGATGGATTATTCGAGAAAGTACTTTCTGGGGGTGGCGTAGTCACGGTTGAAGGCGAGTACAAGTCGTTCGACAACGATATGACGGCGACAGCCATGATTTCACCCGATTGTTTCTGCTTGTTCGATGGCAGTGCCTACTTTTTTACGGCAGCGTACCTGTTTCCGAACGAGGCGGGCGTTGGGAAATTGCAGCCGTACATTCGACGAACATCAAATGAACCAGATTTCGAAGGGGCATCGGAGAGCGACCTCACCGAATTCGGGGTCAACTACATTATTAATGCCCACAACCTTCGCGTGAACGTGAATTTCACGAACGGCGACGCGAACCTAACTGGAATGCCAGGCGCCGATGTCGATGGCTTCTCGGTGGGTTTTCAAATACAGATTTAAGGGAGGAACCTAATCATGAAATCTATAACTCGAAGTGTGACGCTAGTAGTCACGTTGATGCTTGCTCCGTTCATATGGTCGGCCGACACCATCAAAGTTGGCGTGTTGCACTCGCTTTCAGGGACCATGGCTATAAGCGAGACGACGCTTAAAGACACGATTCTGATGATGGTTGATCGGCAGAACGAAGCCGGTGGATTGTTGGGGAAGAAGCTTGAGGCCGTCGTCGTCGATCCGGCATCGAACTGGCCGTTATTCGCAGAAAAAGCCCGCGAGCTGCTTGAGAAGGAAAAGGTCGATGTGATCTTCGGTTGTTGGACCTCCGTCTCGCGGAAATCTGTACTGCCCGTTTTTGAGGAATTGAACGGACTGCTCTTTTATCCCGTCCAGTATGAGGGAGAAGAGTCATCCAAGAATGTTTTCTACACCGGGGCCGCACCCAACCAGCAAGCGATTCCAGCCGTGGACTATTTAATGAACGATATCGAGGTTAAGCGCTGGGTACTAGCCGGGACAGATTATGTCTACCCGCGAACGACCAATAAGATTCTCGAAGCGTATCTCAAAGCCAATGGGGTCGCTGACGAGGACATTATGATCAACTACACGCCGTTTGGGCACTCGGACTGGCAGACCATTGTCTCGGACATCAAGAAGTTTGGTTCCGCAGGGAAAAAGACAGCAGTGGTTTCGACAGTTAACGGCGACGCAAATGTGCCGTTCTACAAAGAGCTAGGGAATCAGGGAGTCTCGGCAGTGGATATTCCGGTCATTGCGTTTTCTCTCGGCGAAGAAGAACTCTCGGGTTTCGATACCGGCCCTCTGGTCGGTCATCTGGCCGCATGGAACTATTTCATGAGCGTTGATGCCGAGATCAACGACGAATTCATCGATGCATGGCTCGATTTCATTGATGATGACGATCGCGTAACAAACGATCCAATGGAAGCGCACTACATCGGGTTCAACATGTGGGTCGAGGCGGTCAAGAAAGCGGGGACGACGGATGCGACCGCGGTTCAAGACGCCATCATCGGCGTTACGGTACCAAATCTTTCTGGCGGTATGGCAACCATGATGCCGAACCACCACATCACCAAGCCGGTACTGATCGGGGAGATCCAAGCAGATGGTCAGTTTGACATTGTCTGGGAAACCTCGGGTACGGTAGTGGGTGATGCTTGGACGGATCACTTGGAAGGCTCGCGAGACATCACGGCCGATTGGATGAAGCCACTCTCTTGTGGCAACTACAACGTGAAAACAGGCACGTGTTCGGGCCAGAACTACGAATAGGTAGCTAACGAACCGCACTAGCATTACGACGGGCGGCAAAAGCCGCCCGTCGAGAAGGGCTTATATGAGGCGCCGTCACTCCAAATGATGAAGTTCTCTATGCGACATTCAATTCGGATTGAGTATGGGCGCGTGTTCCGGTGGTGCCTGATAATCCCAATGATGACTGCGTACGTTCCAGGTTTCGGCTTGGACGAACGCGTTCAGGATGTAGGTTTTCAAGCGATGGTCGATTCACTGACGACCCGTTCCTTTGATGACAAAGCCAAAACGTCACGTGCTATTGCAGCGTTCGAACACCCGGGTGCGTTGCCGGTACTTACAGCGCTCTTGGATGCTGAACTCTACACGGAGCGCACAACGGACCGAGTAGTAATTGCCACGTTACTCGATGGTGGTGGTTTTAACATCCGTGACGCAGTCACTGGTGAGGAGCTTGGCCAAGTTGGACGGCGAGGCGCCAAAAAAATTAGCGTCAACAATCGCTTACGTAGATTGTTGCGTGGTCTTATTGCCGGTCTCCGTCTGGATGATGAAGAAGCTGATGAACGGGTAGCCGCGGCAGAAGCTATCGCCAATAGCGGCGATTCAAGCCTGAGGAAACTGCTTGACGCTCGTCTGCTCACCGAATCAGATCCCGAGGTAATTGTGTCCATTGAGACGGCGCTGGTTGTTTTCGATTTAGATGCCGACGACGAATATACGCGGCTAACAGCTATCCAAGCGTCGACGACCAATCTTGATGGCCGCGTGCGCGAGAAATTAATGGCAATCTCTGATGATATCGCAGCGAGTGCGGCAATCCGGGAAGCTGCTCGAGCGACGTTGGTTAGTATTGAGAATACCGTCGAGCGGTACCGGACGATCGAGACAGTTTTCTTTGGCCTAAGCCTTGGATCTGTGCTGGTACTGGCTGCTATTGGTCTTTCCATCACCTTTGGCGTGATGGGCGTCATCAACATGGCACACGGCGAGCTGATTATGCTCGGCGCTTACACCACATATGTTGTACAGACGGCGTTTCCTGGGGCGCTGGAATACTCGCTCCTCATTGCCGTCCCCGCGGCTTTTGCTGTATCCGGTCTGGTTGGCATTGGGATAGAACGAGGAATCTTTAGATTCCTTTATGGGCGACCGTTGGAAACACTTCTCGCCTCGTTTGGCGTCAGTTTGGTGTTGCAACAGGCGGTTAAAAGTATCTTCACGGCCCTCAATCGGCCCGTCGCCACCCCGCAATGGATGAGCGGCTCATTTGAACTTTTGGACGGCCTTTCACTCACCTTCAACCGCCTCTACATCTTGATTTTCGCGGGACTCATTTTTGCGGGGTTAGTGCTTGTTCTGCAGCGTACGCGACTTGGCCTTGAGGTGCGTGCTGTTACCCAGAACCGGGCCATGGCACGCGCGATGGGTATTAGAAGTGCGCGGGTGGACGCGCTGACATTTGGCCTTGGGGCGGGGATTGCCGGCGTTGCCGGCGTAGCTTTGTCCCAATTGACAAATGTCGGGCCGTACCTGGGGAGGGGTTACATCGTTGATTCGTTTATGGTGGTTGTGTTCGGGGGTGTCGGGAATCTATGGGGGACCCTCGTGGCTGGATTATCGCTGGGTGTGGCCAATAAGTTTCTCGAACCATATGCCGGCGCCGTTGTCGCAAAAGTTCTCGTACTCGTTTTCATAATTCTGTTTATTCAGTGGCGACCTCGTGGCTTGTTTCCGCAGAAGGGACGCGCGGCAGAAAGCTGATGCTATTAGGTCGATTAATCAAACAAGATTGGGGACGGTCGATCCTGTTAGGGGCTCTTGGTGTGATGTGCGTGTTCGTACCCGTCGCCAACCTTTTGGTTCCCGAAGACTCTGCGTTTCATGTCTCCACTTATACCGTCACGTTGCTTGGTAAATACCTTTGTTACGCCCTCCTAGCGATGGCCCTCGACCTTGTGTGGGGATATTGCGGCATCCTCAGTCTTGGACATGGGGCTTTTTTTGCGCTGGGTGGTTACGCAATGGGCATGTACCTGATGCGCCAGATTGGTCCCCGCGGCGTCTACGCGCACCCGGAACTGCCCGATTTCATGGTATTCCTCAATTGGGAGGAACTGCCTTGGTATTGGTTCGGCTTCGATGAGTTCTGGTTTGCCATGCTCATGGTCGTTCTGGTTCCAGGATTGCTTGCGCTCGTGTTTGGTTGGCTTGCCTTCCGCTCGAGAGTCACCGGCGTATACCTCTCCATCATGACCCAGGCTCTCACCTACGCTCTTATGTTGGCGTTCTTTCGGAACGAGATGGGGTTCGGTGGCAACAATGGACTAACCGATTTCAAAGACATCCTTGGCGCGTCGCTGCAGTCGGACGTGACACGTGTCGTTCTTTTTGTCGTTTCAGCCGTTGCGCTAGCATCAACCTATTTATTCTGTCGCTTTGTCGTGACGTCAAAACTTGGGCGCGTCGTAACCGCTATACGCGACGCCGATGACCGAACCCGTTTCATCGGTTACCGGGTGGAGAACTATAAAGTCTGGATTTTTACTGTGTCCGCCGTATTGGCTGGTATTGCGGGTGCGCTATACGTCCCGCAAGTGGGAATTATTAATCCGAGCGAATTTGAGCCACTGAACTCGATCGAACTGGTGGTGTGGGTGGCCGTTGGAGGTCGTGGAACGTTGTACGGTGCCGCGCTCGGTGCCGTGATCGTGAATTATGCCAAAACGTGGATGACCGGCGCATTCCCGGAAGTTTGGCTGTTCGCTCTCGGCGGTTTATTCATTCTCGTGACCGTGGCGTTACCAAAGGGCGTGGTCGGTTTGTTGCGCAGTCTGCCGTATTGGCTGGCATCGCGGGTGCGCGATACGTCCCGCAAGTGGGGATCATTAATCCGAGCGAAATTCAGCCACTGAACATGTCGGGCAAGGAGACGTAAGGTGTTTAGGCGATCGGTCGATAAAGATAAGCTAGCGCGCGGTTTTCAACCGTCCGACGATCAGAGCTCTCGCTTCTTGGCTCGGAAACCGAGCCGTGATGAGCTGGTAAACACGGATTCCGGATACATTCTTTATTTGGAGGATATCACCGTGAGTTTCGACGGATTCAAGGCCTTAGACGAGCTCACGCTCTATATCGAAACGGGGGAGCTCCGTTGCATCATTGGGCCGAATGGTGCAGGCAAAACAACCATGATGGATGTCATCACTGGAAAAACGCGACCCGATTTTGGCACCGCGTTCTACGGGCAGCGCCTCGACCTGTTACGACTTACAGAACCCGAGATTGCTTCGCTCGGGATCGGTCGAAAGTTTCAAAAACCGACCGTTTTTGAGAACCATACGGTTCATGACAATCTTGAGTTAGCGATGGAGGCGGACAAACGGGTCTGGGCGACCCTCGCACGAAGATTGAGTGGCGAGGAACGCGATCGAATTGCCGAAGTGCTCGACATCATTGGTCTAAAAGAGGAAGTGTCGGCGTTGGCGGGATCGTTATCGCATGGTCAGAAACAATGGCTCGAAATTGGCATGTTGTTAATGCAGAACCCGCTGGTATTGCTTGTGGACGAACCCGTTGCAGGCATGACTAAGCAAGAATCGGAGTCCACGGCGGAACTGCTGACGACGCTTGCGGGCGACCATTCGGTCGTCGTAGTCGAACACGATATGGAGTTTGTACGCTCCATCGCAAGGAGAGTTACCGTGCTGCACGAAGGGCGCGTGCTTGCTGAGGGTCCCTTTGAAGAGGTGCAGCATGACGCAAAAGTGATCGAGGTATACCTGGGTGAGTGATGCTTAAGATCGAAGGACTCAATCAATCGTATGGACAGAGTCATACGCTTTGGGATGTCAATCTAGAGGTCGGCGACGGAGCTTGTGTGAGCCTAATCGGGCGAAACGGCGTGGGTAAAACCACGCTGCTTGAGTGCGTCATGGGGCTGTTAAACGTGGATTCTGGATCGATCGGTTTCAACGGCTCAAACCTGTTGGTCGAGGCTGCCGAACGTCGTGCCGCTCTGCACATCGGGTATGTCCCACAAGGCCGCATGATTTTTCCGCTGCTGACAGTTGCCGAAAACTTGGAGATTGGTCTTGGTAACCAACCTCGTTCAAATCGCAACATTCCCGAGCACGTGTTTGACCTGTTCCCGGTCTTAAAATCGATGTTGCGCCGTCGGGGTGGCGACCTGTCTGGCGGACAGCAACAGCAGCTAGCCATCGCACGCGCTCTCGTCATCAACCCAGATTTTCTGATTCTCGACGAGCCCACGGAGGGTATTCAGCCGAATATCGTGCAGGAGATTGGCGATGTCATTATGCAGTTGAATCGTGAGCTCGCGATGACGGTATTGGTCGTCGAACAAAAACTGCCGTTTGTCCGTCGTGTGTGTGGTCATTTCTTTATCATGACGAAGGGAGCCATCGTCGCGTCGGGTAATATGGATGCACTCACCAATGAGCTTGTCCAAGAGCACCTGTCAGTATGAGGTCTGCGGGTAAAAAGGCTGAAGTAACGACAGAAGGTTGGTCGGCAAAGTTGTCCCTTAGTTTTGAACGCGCTTTCGCAAAAACTAATTTACGGGTAAGCGAGAGGTTTGGGCCGCTTTCTGTCCAACGTCCGTTCTACCCCGAAAAAGACGTTTGCCATGCATACATACTTCATCCTCCAGGGGGCGTGGTCGGAGGAGATCAGCTTGAACTTAACGTTCAGGTCCGGGAACGAAGTTCTGCGCTAATCACGACACCAGCGGCTAATAAGATATACCGGAGCAACGGTCCCGAAAGTCGCATCAGACAACAAGTTTCTGTTGAAAACGGGGGAACTTTGGAGTGGCTGCCTCAGGAAACCATCCTATTTGGAGGAAGTTGCCTTTCGACCCATACCAGGGTCAATCTCCACCCGTCTGCGCGTTTTTATGGATGGGATATGATCATTCTAGGTCGTCCATTCAGCGGTGATGGGTACGAGCGGGGCATGTTTGATCAGAAGATGACTATTGCTGTCGCCGACAAGCCTATCTTGAACGAACGGCACCGGTGGCGGAGCGAGGAACCTATGCTGAGCGCTGCATGGGGGTGCAGGGGCAGTTGTGCCCTTGCTTCGGTCTATGCGTACCCGGCGGACGCCGACTTGCTCAAACGGGTACAGCGACTTATCGCCCATCCGCAGGTGGATGCGGGGGCAACGCTTCTAGGCGAGCTTCTGGTTGTCCGGTTTCTCGGAACCGCCCCACAAATGATTCGTGCACTTGTGGAAAAACTATGGAAGGGGATGCGTCCGCTCCAAATGGGTCGAGCGGCTAGTCGTCCTCGTATCTGGTCAACCTGACATGATGTTTCAAATACCGCGACAAGGGGAAAGTCGATGGATCTGAGTCCACGCGAGAAAGACAAGCTGCTGGTCTTCGTCGCAGCACTATTGGCCGAGCGGCGTCGAGCGCGCGGTGTAAAATTGAACTATCCCGAATGCATTGCATTAATTTCATCCGTGATTATGGAAGGCGCGCGAGATGGTCGGACGGTGGCCGAGCTCATGACCTCTGGGGCGCAGATTATTGCGCGAGAAGATGTCATGGATGGTGTGCCCGAAATGTTGCTCGACGTACAGGTCGAAGCAACATTCCCCGACGGGACGAAACTCGTCACTGTCCATAATCCAATTCAATAGGAAATGCCAATGAACCCTGGAGAATACCTGATCGACGACGGTGACCTGACCCTTAACGCCGGAAGACCCATGGTCCGTATGATGATTTCAAATACGGGAGACCGACCCATACAAGTCGGCTCCCACTTTCACTTTTATGAAACTAACAGTGCCTTAGCATTTGATAGGGAAGATACACGGGGCTTTCGCTTGGATATTCCTGCTGGAACAGCGGTGCGTTTCGAGCCTGGCCAGGAACGCGAAGTCCAGCTAGTTGCATATTCGGGATCGCGCCAGATATTCGGCTTCAATGCACGAGTGATGGGTGCGTTGGAGGACAAAGAATGAGCACACTCAGCCGTCGTGCGTATGCTGAGATGTATGGACCAACTACGGGTGATCGTGTGCGACTCGCAGACACGGACTTAATTATTGAGGTAGAGAAAGACTGGGCAGTGTATGGCGACGAGGTGAAATTCGGCGGGGGCAAGGTCATTCGTGATGGCATGGGCCAGAGCCAAAGACCATCGGCCGAGACCGTCGATACGGTTATAACCAATGCTCTCATTATTGATTATTGGGGGATCGTCAAGGCTGATGTGGGGCTAAAAAACGGCCGTATTGCTGCAATTGGTAAAGCGGGAAATCCCGACACTCAACCCGATGTGGACATTGTCATTGGCCCCGGAACTGAAGCGATCGCAGGAGAAGGCAAGATACTCACCGCGGGGGGGATTGACGCACATGTTCACTTCATCTGTCCTCAGCAAGTGGAAGAAGCATTGATGTCTGGAATTACGACAATGCTTGGCGGTGGGACAGGTCCAGCGACAGGCACAAATGCAACGACGTGCACCCCCGGGCCATGGCATATCGGGAAAATGCTGCAAGCGGCGGACGGATTGCCGGTGAATATCGGCTACATGGGAAAGGGAAACGCCAGCCTACCGCTTGCACTGACGGAGCAGATCGAAGCCGGCGCCATGGGGCTAAAGCTCCACGAGGATTGGGGCACGACTCCCGCTGCCATCGACAATTGCCTTAATGTTGCGGAAGAGGCAGACGTCCAAGTCGCCATACATACCGATACGCTCAACGAATCGGGATTTGTCGAGGACACGCTCGCAGCATTCCACGGTCGGTCGATCCATACGTTCCACACCGAAGGAGCTGGTGGTGGCCATGCACCGGACATTATTAAGGCGTGTGGTTTGCCCAATGTTTTGCCTTCATCGACAAACCCAACGCGTCCTTATACGGCCAATACGGTTGACGAACACCTCGACATGCTTATGGTTTGCCACCACCTTGATCCGAGTATTCCCGAAGACGTAGCTTTCGCAGAATCGCGTATACGGCGCGAGACTATTGCTGCTGAAGATATTTTGCATGATCTAGGTGCGTTCTCGATGATCGCCTCTGACTCGCAAGCGATGGGCAGAGTGGGAGAAGTTATTTGCCGTACCTGGCAAACCGCTCACAAAATGAAAGTACAGCGAGGTTGCCTTGCCGAAGACGATGCCAGAAAAGACAACTTTCG
Organism: Pseudomonadales bacterium; assembly: GCA_046582115.1. Lineage (GTDB taxonomy): Bacteria > Pseudomonadota > Gammaproteobacteria > Pseudomonadales > Azotimanducaceae > UBA11889. Next base: position 10,980 of record JAYGFA010000008.1, read on the forward strand.
GGTCAAGCGTTACATCGCGAAATACACAATCAATCCGGCCATCGTGAACGGGATCGCCGAACAGATTGGTTCTGTCGAAACAGGAAAACTTGCAGACCTAGTCCTCTGGGAACCTCGATTTTTTGGAGCCAAACCGGCATTAATTATCAAGGGTGGGATGATTGTCGCAGCCCCTATGGGCGATCCCAACGCGTCTATCCCAACCCCGCAACCCGTTCACTATCGCCCCATGTTTGGGGCCTTTGGGGGTGCGCTTGCTGCGACTTCGGTCTCTTTCGTTTCCCGTGCAGGAAGTGAAGCCGGGATAGCCGAGCGTCTTGGCTTGAGCAAAGAAGTCGTGCCAGTTAAAGGGACACGTTCGATCGGCAAAGCGGATATGGTGTTGAATGACTGGACTCCCCAGATCGAAGTCGATCCCGAGACCTACGAGGTTCGAGCTGATGGTGAACTACTGACATGCGAACCGGCGTTCGAACTACCCTTGGCGCAACGGTTCTTTCTCTTTTGAAAAAAGACGAGAGTGCCGTGGAGATATACACGAGTTGTGTCGGAAAAGATCAAGCCGTGTGTTCAGATTCGGGTCCAACGATTGTGCTTTCGTTTCAGCGTCGACAGAAGACCCGGCAGCGGGCACGAACTCAGTCGGGCCAGGAGATAACGATCATGCTGCCCAGAGGTACCCTGATGCGCGGAAGCGATAGTCTAGTTTCCGAACAGGGACATGTCGTTCAGGTTGTCGCGGCGTCCGAGCGAGTGTCGACAGTCGTCAGTAATAATGCCGAAGACTTAGTCAAGGCGGCGTACCACCTAGGCAATCGCCATGTAGCGGTACAGGTGGGATTGGGCTGGCTGCGCTATCTACAAGATCATGTCCTAGACAGCATGTTGCGAGAACTCGGGTTAGAGCCTGAAGCTCAGTGGGCACCTTTCGAACCAGAATCAGGCGCGTACGGCGCCCACGCACACTCCCATGTCCACGCCTCCGCTTAATCAGGCGAAACTCTGGCAGCTCATTAGCCCAACGCTTCCGATCGGGGCCTTCCACTATTCCCAGGGCCTTGAGCAGGCGGTGGAGCGCGGCTGGATTAGTGATCGGACGGATGCCATGAACTGGGTGTCGGGGTTGCTGCACCACACCATAGCGCGGATCGATTTACCGATCATCCATCGTGCCCATCGAGCCTGGAGTCGCAGGGATATAACCGCTCTTCGATATTGGGATGACGTTTGTCGGTCCCACCGCGAAACGCGAGAATTGCGGGATGAGGAAGAAGCAATGGGTTCCGCGCTCATGCGATTAGCCGCGGAGCTCGATCAATCGACTCCGACCTCGCCCCCTGGGTATGTTGTCGCGTTTTCGGTGTTTGCCGTTAATGCGGGTCTTTCTGCATTTGATGCGTTGAGTGGATACGCCTGGGCTTGGTGTGAGAATCAGGTGGCAGGGGCCATAAAATTGATTCCGCTTGGGCACACGGAGGGTCAACTGGTACTCCGGGATCTCATCGAACTCATACCAATAGCTGTTGGAGAAGCTCTTCAGTGCTCGGACGAAGACGTCGGCAACAGCGCACCGGGGCTCGCGCTCGTCAGCATGTGGCATGAAACACAATACTCGAGGATCTTTCGATCGTGAAGGATGTGGCGTGAAATCAGCGTTGCGGATTGGAATTGGTGGCCCGGTGGGGGCGGGTAAAACCACGTTGGTTGAAGCATTGTGTAAACGTATGCGTGGAGACTATGAAATAGCCGTGGTAACAAATGATATCTACACGCACGAAGATGCTGAGATCTTGGTCCGCTCCCAAGCACTTTCGGAAGATAGGATTGTCGGGGTGGAGACGGGTGGTTGCCCTCACACCGCCATCCGCGAAGACGCCTCGATGAACATGGTCGCGATTGAAAATCTTACATCTAGGTTTCCCGAACTCGACATCGTGATGTTGGAAAGTGGCGGCGATAACCTGAGTGCGACGTTCAGTCCTGAACTTGTCGATATGACTATTTACATCATCGACGTTGCAGCAGGGGAAAAGATACCCAGAAAGGGTGGGCCGGCTATTACCCGTTCGGACTTACTCATCATCAATAAGACCGACCTGGCACCACACGTGGGCGCGTCGCTTGACGTTATGGAACGTGACACTCGTAAAATGCGCGGCGAAGCACCTTTCGTGTTTACTAATCTGATGACGGGTCGAGGCTTGGAGGAAGTTGTCAGTTTCGTCGTCGATGAAGGAGTGCTTACCGGTCATGAGTCGTGAAATATTAGGTGTGGCACGAATAAACCGATGCGATATTAATAACGTTGGCAGCCCAACGATGCCCATGGCTAATGTGTTCAAGACGTTTTCAAGCGTTTTTTCGGGGAGGAGAGGTTATATTTTTGGGTCTCGACCCTAAGCACCACATAGGAGAATTGGAGCGATGAAATTTATTTCCGCGATAATCAAACCGTTCAAACTCGACGAAGTGCGCGAGGCGCTGTCGGAAATTGGCGTGACGGGAATGACGGTCACCGAAGTCAAAGGCTTTGGTCGTCAGAAAGGGCACACAGAACTGTATCGCGGGGCGGAATATGTCGTGGATTTCCTGCCCAAAATGAAAATTGAAGTTGCGATTGACGATGGACTGATGGACCAGTGTCTGGAAGCAATCAGTCGGACTGCAAACACGGGCAAAGTTGGAGATGGGAAAGTATTTGTATTCGGTCTTGAAGAGGTCGTTCGGATACGTACCGGTGAAACGGGAGTAGACGCAGTTTGAGTGGGTCATATTTGTAAGGTGGCGACGAGAGTTATGGGAGCAGTGAATTGGAGGTCGGGGATGAAATTTAGTGCTAGTGATTGGGTTCAATGTGCGAAGCGTATTTCGGTGGTCTCGATGCTTCTTTGCGTAACGTGGGCGCGCGCAGACGAGCTCAATGCCGGTGATACCGCATGGATTTTGACGTCAACCGCGCTGGTGCTATTCATGACTATCCCTGGACTATCGCTTTTTTATGCCGGTTTAGTGCGTTCGCGCAACGTCCTTAGCGTGCTAATGCAATGTTTCTCGATAACGTGTGTGGTTACGATCCTTTGGCTTTTGATTGGCTACAGTCTCGCCTTTGATGTCGGCAATTCTGTGATTGGCGGACTCTCTAAGGGTCTCTTCGCCGGAGTTAGCGAAGAAGCGGTTTGGGGCACGATCCCAGAATCGAGCTTCGCGATCTTCCAACTGACCTTCGCAATCATTACACCGGCGCTCATTGTTGGCGGTTTTGCTGAACGGATGCGATTTGTTTCGGTTCTTTTATTTACAACGCTTTGGTCAATTCTCGTGTACGCACCGATTGCGCATTGGGTTTGGGCCGAAACCGGCTGGTTAGCCGCGCGAGGATTTCTCGACTTTGCCGGCGGCAGTGTCGTACACATTACGGCTGGTACGGCTGCGGTCGTAACGGCGTTGGTACTCCGAGCACGCCAAGGATTTCCTACTCAGCCTATGCCGCCCCACAACATGACGCTAACCATGGCCGGGGCGGGCATGCTGTGGGTTGGATGGCTTGGGTTTAACGGCGGTAGTGCTTTAACGGCGGGCGGTAATGCGGCCATGGCGATCGCCGTAACCCACATTTCGGCAGCATCGGGTGCGTTCACGTGGATGGTGGTCGAATGGATTAAATATGGCAAGCCGAGTGCTCTAGGGGCGGTGACGGGGATGGTAGCTGGGCTCGGGACCATTACCGCAGCGTCTGGCTATGTTGGGCCTGCCGGAGCGTTGGTGATCGGCGTTGCGGCCGGTTTAGTCTGTTTTTACGCGACCAATATCATGAAACAAAAGTTAAAGATCGATGATTCGCTCGACGTATTTCCAGTGCACGGGGTAGGCGGATTTCTTGGAATCATGTTGACGGCGATTTTTGCAAGCAACACTCTCGGAATATTCGCCGGTCAAGAGACTATTTCCATGGGCAGTCAGCTCTTGACCCAGTTCGTTGGGGCGGTTGCGGTTATATCCTACACGGCGCTTGCCACCTGGGGGATTCTCCTCGTCGTCGGTCGCGTGGTCGGGAGCAATCGAGTAACCGCTGACAACGAGGTTCTCGGGTTAGATCTTTCCGAACACAACGAACGTGGGTACGTGTTATAGGTTGCTGAATGCCGTTGGTAGCAACGGTTGGACTTGAAACAACGACTCCAGCATTACGAATGCGTACGGGGATACGTAACTAATTGATTTAACTAAAATTAATCGGTGGGCCTGTTTCCACACATGCCTCACGGTGCATAACAATGCACAACAATCCCTACAATTACCCTACATAAAAGGGGGGTAGGCGAATTCTGAGACCCGGGGCGTCGATATAGCGGGTTCCATTGGGGTAGGGTCTGTTCCGACCACCAACTTCGCTGATTTTCGTACTGCTTAATCACTTCGACGGCACCCGTACGAGCCATGACAGGTCTCGGCGAGAGGCGTAAGTTCAGGACATGACTTTGAGAGAAGCGATTGAGCGCGACCATGCGGTCAAACGTATGCCCAACAGCGATCGCTGGATAAGTGTACGTATCTTTCAAGTTTGGGTGCCCATCTTCCCTCTTTTTGTACTTCCAGAAACATTTCGGGATGTCCTCTTAATTCATGACGCCAACCACCTTATCACGGGTTATGGCACCGATTTTCGAGGCGAAATGGAACTCAATGCATGGACTTTGGCATCAGGCGGATATTTTTTTGTTGGTGCGCCTTGGTGGACGTTGTCACAGGACGGTGAAGCTCTGTTTAACGCAATCCATTCCCTGATTTGGATGCCAAAAGAGTTCCTTTCGGCATTTCGAAAGGGTTGGCGCCAACACAGTCTTTACGCGCTAGATGTCGATATTGCACTGGATATGGATCTTGAGGACGCTAGGCGCTATATAGCAAGCGGTGTCTTGCCGCACGAATCAAATTAAGCAGTTGCGCTTTTCGCCGATCCACAGGAACGACAGATCTCGGCGAGAGGCGTAGATTTCTTGGAGCCGTCAGACGGTCGCCATCTGTACGCTACAATAAATACCTGGGACTGAGGGGACGAATAATGGCTCAGAAAACGTTCAATCTGCACTTTGGTAGCGGCATCGTTGCTGAGGAAGCGCAAGCAAGCGACGAGTACAAGGCGTCAACGATTCAACTGTTAAGTTTTACCGAGGGACCCGCAACTGGACGCCTTGCAATCCGGTTTTGTTATTACTCGCACAGAGGGAGTTTTCAGCGATCGCCGCTCATTCTCGATGAGTCCTCTATTCCGGATCTGCGTAGAGAAATCAAGGCATGCCCCAAATTGCACGCGTTGTTGTCGAAGCTCGTCGATTAGTCCGCAGTAGCTCGCATCCGCGGATCAGTCCCAAGAGGCATGACCGGTTGGGGAGATGCGGGTAGGTATTAAAACTGAGGCCGGCAACTCGCAACACCTTACCCAAATTTGGCTAGTTTTTTTTCATAGTCGTCAACAAAGAAACGCTTACCCCTAGACACAATTCCATGGCCTTCGATCTCTAACCGTGTCCTTTGCGACTCCGGCGCATCCGGAAATTTCGGGTTAAGCTCGCCATTCTTTTTAAGGCACCGCCAGTAAGGGGCGACTCGCGTTTGCCCTTCAGCCATATCCTCTTCA
>JAYGFA010000069.1:0-25814 GCA_046582115.1 Pseudomonadales bacterium
TCACGTTCCAAAAGACTTCGACGTCGCTACCAGCGCCACTCCCGAACAGGTCAAAAAAGTTTTTCCACGCGCACGGCTCATCGGACGCCGCTTCAGGATCGTGCACGTACGCATGGGTCGCGAGATCATTGAGGTATCCACGTTTCGCAAGCAGATCGGTTCCGACGACGCATCGGACCACAACGAACATAAAACCCATGACGGCGTAATCGTTCGTGACAACGTGTACGGAAACATTGACGATGACGCGTACCGGCGCGACTTCACCGTAAACGCGTTGTACTACGACCCAACGAAGAATATCGTTCTTGACTTCGTAAACGGCATGCAAGATCTGCGCTCACGAACGCTCCGCCTAATCGGCAATCCAAAAGTCCGTTTTCAAGAAGATCCGGTGCGTCTCCTACGTGCAATTCGATTAAGTGCAAAACTAAATTTTATTATGGAAAAAAGCACTAGGGACGCCATCGCCCCAGTGGGTGAGTTTCTTACCGTAGTTCCTCCCGCTCGTCTATCTGATGAATTCAACAAACTATTCATGTCTGGGACCGCGGAGCGGGCGTTTGAACTTTTGCGGGAATTCAAGCTCCTAGAAATTGTGTTCCCTATTCCTTCCGAGGCAATTGGATTAGTGACCGCCGCCCTACACAGCACCGATAATCGTATCGCCCAAGCAAAGCCGGTCACGCCTGCTTTTGTACTCGCTGCGCTCTTATGGGATCAGTATCAATCGCAATGCAACGCATTCGCCACGGTCGAAAACTCCAAAGAAAAACAGTTTGACGCCGCGCGAACCGTGATCCTAGAACAACAACATACAATCGCTATCCCCAAGCGCTATGCATTTTTTATACGCGATGTATGGCAGCTGCAATTGCGTCTCGAAACGAGAACGCCCGGCTCTATACGTCGGTTGCTTGAACATCGCCGTTTCCGTGCCGGCTACGACTTCCTACTGTTGCGTGCTGAAAACGCCGAGGTCGATCCATGCATAGCCCGGTGGTGGACTGAAATACAGGCCTTGAACCCTACCGACCAACGCGAGCGGATTCACGCGTTATCACCCCAAAGAAAGACCCGGCGACGGCGACCAAAACGCGAAAATGCCTAGCTCCCTTTAACGAACCACAACCGCACCTTGAAGAGCCTGAATCCCTACCTCATGATAGTCAGATCATCTTTTTGAGCTCGCCAATGACAACGAGATTGCCGCTCAATGACAACGAACTGCCACGATACGTCGCTGTTGAAGGACCGATCGGTGCCGGTAAGACAACCCTTGCCACGCGCCTCGCCGAGACCTTCAAGTATCCGTTGCTTCTAGAACCGGACTCGGATAATCCCTTTCTAGATCGTTTCTACCGTGAGGGACGACAACATGCACTGCCAACGCAACTATTTTTCCTTCTACATCGGGCAGATCAAGTCGCCAAGCTGGCGGGACCCGACCTAGTCGGACCGACCGTTATTTCCGACTTTTTAATAGAAAAAGATCGACTCTTTGCCGAACTCACACTAGACCAAAACGAACTGGCCCTTTACGAACAAATCTATGAAAACCTGATGCTAGACGCGCCGGTGCCCGACCTTGTCATCTACCTTCAAGCCCCCACATCTGTTTTGCTTGATCGAATCCGCGAGCGTGGTATCGCCTCCGAACAGTATATTGACAGCGACTATCTCAGTAGTCTTTCCGAGGCGTACACCGATTTCTTCCACTTTTATGACCAAGCGCCACTACTGATCGTAAATGCCGAAGAAGCGGACTTTAGTCACAACGATGGCCACTTTAATGCCCTTTTAGACCAGGTGACTCAAATGAATGGTGTTCGTCAGTATTTCAATCCACATCCAACTTTGATTTAGGACCCTTTCGATGACCAGTCAAACCGCAAGCGGACCCGAAGGAACCGCGGCGTGGAAGCAACTAACTCACCTTGCTGAAGCAGTACCCCATACCCATAACCGCGAACGCCTCGGAGAACCCGGCCGGTTCGAGATGTACACCATTCGCTTCGGTTCACTACTGGTCGATTTCTCCAAACAACGGATCGATGGACCGATTTTCAAAGCCCTTGCAAACCTCGCCGAGGAATGTCGTGTTCCCAGCCTCGTAACCGCTCAAATGACTGGCGAAATAGTCAATGTCACAGAACACCGACAAGTATTACATACGGCGTTACGAGCACCCAACGACGCGAAACCTGATTCCGTAATCCCGGATATCGAGCTTGAACAGAGTCGAATGCTCGAATTTGCAGATGGGGTACGTGACGGCGAAATAGCGGGATTCACTGGCCGCCGCATAACCCACGTAGTTCATATTGGTATTGGTGGATCTCATCTTGGCTGCGAGCTCGTCTGCCGCGCACTCAATCGTTCAGGAATAGAAATTAGATTCCTCGCCAATATCGACGGCTCGGCGACGAATCACGCTTTTAGAGGGCTGGACCCGGAGACAACATTGTTTGTCATCGTATCCAAAACATTTACAACCCTCGAAACACTCGCTAATGCTGAAGCCGCTCGTATTTGGTTCCTCGAACGCACTTGCGATAGTACCGCCGTCATCGCACATTTTGTAGGCGTTAGTAAAAACACCGACGGGATGACTAAATTTGGTATCGCATCTGCAAACCAATTCACCATGTGGGACTGGGTCGGCGGTCGCTTCTCCTTATGGTCATCGGTTGGCATAACTATAGCGATCGCTCTAGGTAGTTCCGAATTCCGCAAATTAACGTCGGGCGCAGCGGCAATGGACCAACATTTCCGCGACGCACCAATAACCAAGAACGCACCTGTGATTCTCGCTCTTCTTACAATCTGGAATAGCAATTTTCTTGGTACGCAGACCCACGCTGTTTTGAGCTATGACGCGCGCCTAAAAACTTTTGTTGAGTTCATCCAGCAATTAGAAATGGAAAGCAATGGAAAGTCAGTACGCACAGATGGTTCGGTTAGTAATATCCATACATCACCGGTCATTTGGGGCGGAGAGGGAACTAATAGCCAGCACACTTTTCATCAACTCCTTCATCAGGGTACTCGAGCTTTCAGCGCCGATTTCGTTGCAACCGTCGACCCGGAGCACAATTACACTGATCACCATCGCTGGTTGCTCGCAAACTGTTTCAGCCAGTCCCAAGCCATGCTCCTCGGGAACACAAATCGCGTAAGCAACACCGCCGATGTTCACGAATTGGTTAAAGGTGATCACGCGACGACGACCATCCTTATCGACAAGCTGAATGCGGAAGCCCTAGGCAGTTTAATTGCACTTTACGAGCACAAAGTGGCCTGTCTCGGCATGATTTGGCGCATCAACTCTTTCGATCAATGGGGAGTTGAGTTGGGAAAGCGGCTTGCCCACGATATTTACCTGGATCTCGGCTCTCCTGGTTCGGACAGCGCCGACGTGTCAACAGAGGGCCTCATACGTACGATACGTGAAAGAGCCGATAGTCCATTCACCGACGGAAATAACTGACATGCCCACGCTATATCCAGTTCCAGAGGAAATCGCTAACAAAGCCCACATCGACTCCGAGCTCTATCAAAAAATGTACGCCGAATCGGTCGACGATCCCGATGCATTTTGGAGTACTCAAGCCAGCACCTTCCTTACTTGGTACAGCGCGTGGGACGAAGTGTCTTCCGCAACTTTCGAAACGGGCCGCATCTCATGGTTCCGGAACGCAACCTTAAATGTTTGTGTCAACTGTATTGATCGCCATTTACCCAAACGCGCAAATCAGACCGCTTTGATTTGGGAAGGCGACGACCCCTCGGTCGAAAAACGAGTCACGTACCAGGAACTTCACGACGAAGTCTGTCAGCTCGCAAACGCCCTGAGGGAAAGGGGTGTAACTAAGGGCGATCGCGTTTGTATCTACATGCCCATGATTCTCGAGGCGGCGTACGCAATGCTGGCGTGTGCCCGGTTAGGTGCGATACACAACGTCGTGTTCGGAGGCTTCTCACCGCAAGCACTCAAGGACCGAATACGCGATTCAGACTGTCGCGTACTTATAACAGCTGACGAGGGCGTGCGCGGCGGTCGTACTGTGCCCCTCAAAGAGAACGCGGAAGTCGCTCTTGCGGTTTGTCCCGACGTCCATACCGTTTTAACCGTGCGCAATACTGGCGCAGAGGTGCCGTGGCAAACGGAACGCGATGTCTGGTACCACGAGCTCGTGCCTACTCAAGAAACATCTTCAACCCCTGAGGTCATGCAAGCGGATGATCCCCTATTCATCCTATATACCTCCGGCAGTACGGGTAAGCCCAAGGGTGTCCAACATTCAAGCGCTGGCTATCTTCTGCATGCGGCCATGACCCATAAATATGTCTTCGATTACCACAACGGCGATACGTTTTGGTGTACGGCAGACGTCGGTTGGATTACCGGGCATTCCTATATTGTCTATGGGCCCCTCGCTAACGGTGCAACAACCCTAATCTTCGAAGGCGTCCCCACCTATCCAGACGCTTCACGCTTCTGGCAGGTGGTCGACAAGCACGCAGTGAATATTTTTTACACCGCCCCGACTGCCATTCGACAAATCATGGGTCAAGGCAACGACTTCGTCTCAACAACATCAAGAAAGTCGTTACGAATCTTGGGAACTGTGGGAGAGCCAATTAATCCTGAAGCCTGGGAGTGGTACCACGAAATAGTGGGTGAACGGCGGTGTCCTATCGTGGATACCTGGTGGCAGACCGAGACCGGGGGCATCATGATCACACCGCTTCCTGGAGCCACTGCGCTAAAACCAGGTTCAGCGACACTTCCTTTTTTTGGTATCGTGCCGGCCTTGATGGATGAGAACGGTGCGTTAATTGAGGATAAAGAAGCATCGGGAAATCTAGTCATTAAGACAACTTGGCCAGGCCAGATACAGACCGTGTATGGAGACCATCAGCGTGTCATTGATACGTATTACTCTACCTACAAGGGTTTCTATTTTACTGGCGACGGCGCCCGCCGCGATCAAGATGGTTACTACTGGATCACAGGCCGTGTCGATGACGTAATCAATGTGTCAGGACACCGCATGGGAACAGCAGAGGTCGAAAGTGCGCTAGTCCTTCACGACTCCGTCGCCGAAGCGGCGGTCGTTGGTTTCCCCCACGATATTAAGGGCGAGGGAATTTATGCCTACGTGACTTTGATGACTGGCATTGAGCCGTCGGTCAATTTGCGCGACGATTTACTGACTCTGGTTAGGACTGAAATTGGACCAATCGCCAAACCGGACGTCATTCAGTGGGCACCCGGTCTGCCAAAGACCCGCTCGGGGAAGATCATGCGTCGAATACTACGCAAGATTGCCGCAAACGAGGTCGACGATCTAGGTGACACGTCGACGTTAGCCGACCCCGCTGTCGTCGAGGATTTATTACACAACCGTGCGGGGACTTAAACCATACGTCCGACCTATGAGTAATTCGAAACCTCGCGCATCGATAATTTGATCCGACCTCGCTGGTCGACGTCTAGAACAACCACGTCAATTTTCTGGCCTTCTTCCAGGTAGTCCGAAACTTTTTCCACTCGCTCTTCGGCTATCTGAGAAATATGTAACAACCCATCTTTCCCGGGCAGAATGTTAATGAATGCCCCGAAATCCACGATTCGTTCAACTCGACCATTGTATATTTTCCCGATTTCCGCCTCCGCAGTAATTTCCTCAATCATCGACACAGCAGCGTTCTTGGCATCAGCGCTGTCTGCGTATATACGAATGCTGCCATCATCCTCAATATCGATATCCGCACCAGTCTCTTCAGTGATGCTGCGAATCGTCGCACCGCCTTTACCAATAACATCACGAATTTTGTCCGGATGGATTTTCAGCACAACCATTGACGGAGCATTTTCGGATACGTCCGCCCTAGATTCCGAAAGGACCTTATTCATTTCGCCCAAAATATGAATTCTGGCATCGTGAGCCTGGTTGAGTGCGTCTTCCATGATGTTCTCTGTCACACCCTGGATCTTTATATCCATCTGAAGCGCGGTGATACCCTGCATAGTTCCTGCAACCTTGAAATCCATGTCCCCTAAATGATCTTCATCACCCAAAATGTCAGTGAGTACCGCGTAACGATTTCCGTCTTTAACAAGACCCATGGCTACGCCCGCTACAGCTCTGGAGATAGGCACACCCGCATCCATCAACGCGAGAGATGTACCACAAACACTGGCCATCGAACTCGAACCGTTACTCTCCGTAATCTCCGAGACAACCCGAAGCGTGTAGGGGAAATCGTCTTGCTTTGGCAAGACGGCCGCAATTCCTCTGCGTGCTAGCCGTCCGTGGCCAATTTCACGGCGTTTCGGTCCTCCCATGAATCCGGCTTCTCCTACACAATAAGGTGGGAAGTTGTAATGCAGCATAAAGCGATCCTTAAAATTCCCCGCTAGAGCATCTATCAAAGCGGCATCACGCAGAGGTCCAAGCGTCGTTACAACGATCGCTTGCGTCTCACCACGTTGAAACAAAGCTGACCCATGTGTCTTTGGCAACATACCAACCTCAACGCTGATCGGACGCACTGTTTTGAGATCCCGACCGTCTATACGGGGTTCACCGTTCAAAACACGCTCACGAACAATTTTCTTTTCAAGAGAGCCGAATGCATTCGCTACATCTTCGGGATCATATTCTCCGTCGAGTTCGGAGATAGCCCGATCGCGGAGTTCGCGGACTCTTTGTAGCCGAGCCTTCTTGTCCGTGACTCGATACGCTTCTCCAAGACCATCCCCGAGAGTCCCTCGAACACTTTCGATCAAATCCTCATTTTCTGCGGGGGTGACAAATTCCCATGGTGCGTTGCCGACCTCTGACGCCAATTCAGTTATGGCTTTGATTGCAACCTGCATTTCCTGATGCCCAAAAAGTACGGCCCCAAGCATTTGATCCTCCGATAATTCGTCGGCCTCCGATTCCACCATCAGCACCGCCAACTCTGTTCCCGCGACGACCATATTGAGGCTGCAGCTTTCTAACGTTTCGTATCCGGGATTAAGTAAGTATTGTCCCTGATCAAATCCGACTCGCGCCGCTCCAATCGGGCCCGCAAAAGGTACGCCGGAAACTGCAAGCGCTGCGGACGTTCCAATCATCGAGATAATATCGGGGTCCATATCCTTGTCCACCGACATCACGGTAGGTATGACTTGTACCTCGTTCATGAAACCTTTGGGGAAAAGTGGGCGAATAGGCCGATCTATGAGCCTACAAGTCAGTGTTTCTTTTTCACTCGGACGTCCTTCGCGACGGAAAAAACTTCCCGGAATCTTACCCGCGGCGTACGTGCGTTCTTGGTAATTAACTGTCAGGGGGAAAAAATCCTGTCCGGGGCTCGCGTTAGGCATCGCAACAACCGTACAGAGAACTACTGTATCCCCCATGCTCGCGACTACGGCTCCGGTCGCCTGCTTTGCAACATGACCCGTCTCTAATAAGACCTTGTGCCCACCATATTCAAATTCTTTAATTATCTTGTTCAATTGTTTCTCCTTTAGAAGGCTATCTTCTAAGCCCCAAACGCTGAATCAACGTCGTATAACGTTCCTGGTTTTTTCCCCTGAGATAGTCCAGAAGCTTCCTTCTTTGACTGACCATCCGAATTAATCCACGACGGGAGTGGTGGTCTTTCGCGTGATCACGGAAATGTTCCTGCAGGGCATTTATGTTTTGTGACAGTAAAGCAACCTGGACTTCTGGCGATCCAGTGTCTTTGTCGCTCAAGCGAAACTCCTTCACGATTTCATTTTTTTTCTCGGTACTAAGAGCCATCATATTTCTCCAATATGCTTCATAACGATAATGAAAGCGGAACCGCGCATATTTACAGTTTCCGTTCTCCCACAATTAGGCGGCGCGGCGCGACGCGGCCGTCCTCCATAATTTCTCCCATCCCTAAGAACCATTCATCGTTCGAACACGATTCTCGTAACTGCACCCAGCCTTCGGTTGGCGCGTGCGGGACCACCACCGGTTGCCCCTGCCGTAAATAGTATGCCGAGGTCGCATTCAGCCGAACTACGGGCCACTGGCTAACCGCACTAGAAACCGGGGCAAGCATCCTGTCCAATCGACCCTCAGCCCGAGCAGTTTCAATTTCGTCGAATGTGACCAAATCTGATTCCGTAAAGGGCCCTGCCATTAGACGGCGTAATTCCACAACGTGGGCCCCACACGCCAGAAGTTCACCGAGATCGTCCGCGATGGTTCTAACGTACGTGCCCTTACTGGAGTGGACTTGCAACGTTATTTCCCGTTCGCCGAACGTCAACAATTCAATCGAATAAACAGTTAAACGACGTGATTTTCGTTTGACCTCAATGCCTTGTCGCGCATATTTATACAGAGGTTTCCCTCGATGCTTTATCGCCGAATACATAGATGGGATTTGATCGATCTCTCCACGGAAGCTCTCGAGTGCACTTTCTAGAACATCTTGGGTGACTCCTTCCGTGCTCCGCTCTTCAATGATGTCCCCATCAGCATCGCCACTTGCGGTTCGAATTCCCAACCTAAGTTTCACCCAGTATTTTTTATCGGAAGTAAGCAAAAACTGGGAGAACTTAGTCGCTTCTCCAAAACAAAGTGGTAGTACACCTGTTGCCAACGGGTCGAGGCTCCCCGTATGACCAACTTTACGGGCATTGAACAATGACTTTGTCCACTGGACCGCCTCACTGGACGTCATGCCTCGCGGCTTGTCCACAACGACGACACCACTGACATCTCGACCTCTTCGACCTCGACTACGTCCCATCAAAAGCGTCCGTTGACGTGAGGCGAGCGTCATGCTTTTTGTCAGCAGCTATCGCCCGCTCGATTAATGCTTCGAGCTTAGGACCACTCTCGACTAACTCATCATAATGGAATCGCAACGCCGGCGTGGTCCGCATAACATGTCGTCTCGCCAAAATAGACCGCAAGAAGCCGGCCGCTCCTTGCAGTGCATGCAGAACTTCGTCTTTCGCTTTTTCTTGCTGCGCTGAAACGTTAGTGAAATACACGTCGGCAAAAGAAAGGTCCCTACTTACGATTACATCCGTGATGGACAATATACCGATCCTCGGATCGCGCATTTCACGTTGAACCACCTCTGCAAGTTCCTTACGAAGAAAATCTGCAACGCGAAGCTCTCTGCCGCCGTTTCGTTGATTGCGCGTGGCCAAAATTCAGAGTGCTCGTGCAACTTCTGTGGTCTCGAACACTTCGATTTTGTCGCCCGCGCGAACGTCGTTATAGTTGCGAACGCCGATACCACATTCGAGTCCGTTTCTCACCTCACCAACGTCGTCTTTGAATCGGCGAAGCGATTCCAATTCCCCTTCATAAATGACGACGTTTTCCCTTAGCACGCGGATGCTCTTGTTACGGAAAACAGCTCCTTCGACCACCATACAGCCGGCGACTTGTCCATATCGTGGAGACCGAAAAACATCCCGAACTTCAGCGGTACCAACGATCTCTTCACGAATCTCCGGCGCAAGCATGCCCTCAAGTATGGTCCTAACGTCGTCAAGCATCTCGTATATAACACTGTAGTACCGGAGTTCGATTCCTTCTCTTTCAATCAAATCCTTTGCCGAATTATCCGCCCGTACGTTGAAACCAAAAACGACAGCACCATACGTCATGGCCATCGTGGCATCCGATTCAGATATCCCACCTACGCCCGAACCTAAAACATTTACAGATACTTCCTCATTACCAATTTCGGCAAAAGATTGAATTATGGCCTCCAGCGAACCACGAACATCCGTCTTTAACACTACGTTGAGAACCTTTTTTTCGCCCTTCCCTATATTTGCAAACACGTTTTCGAGCTTGGCTACCTGTTGTAACGCTTGACGTTGCTCCTGGCTCCTATTTGCGCGAAATTCTGCAAGGTCCCGTGCACTTCGATCATCAGCTGCCACTGAGAAGTCATCCCCCGCGTTGGGAGTGCCATTCAGGCCAAGGACCTCGACCGGGATGGATGGCCCTGCACTCTCGACAGTTTGACCATGCTCGTTCACTAAAGCGCGTACTTTCCCGAAAGTTTCGCCCGCAATAATTACGTCACCTTGCTTAAGTGTCCCGTTCTGGACTAACAGAGTTGCTACGGGACCTCGACCACGCTCGAGCTTTGATTCAATGACAACTCCCCGCCCAGGAGCGTCGGGAACTGCCTTTAATTCTAGAATCTCTGCTTGTAGATTTACGGCTTCAAGCAGCTGATCAATTCCTTCTCCCGTTTCCGCAGAAACATTCACAAACTGAGTATCTCCCCCCCAATCCTCGGGTACGACGTCAATGGCCGCGAGTTCATTTCTGACGCGTTCTGGGTCGGCTCCCTCTAAATCCATTTTGTTAACTGCGACAACTATCGGTACTTCGGCTGCCTTCGCGTGCTGGACGGCTTCCTCGGTTTGCGGCATTACTCCGTCATCCGCGGCACATACGAGAATGACCACGTCCGTAGCCATCGCACCACGAGCCCGCATCGCGGTGAACGCCGCATGACCGGGGGTATCTAGGAAAGAAATGTCCCCGTGCGGAGTTTCAACATGGTAAGCACCTATGTGCTGCGTAATGCCACCCGCCTCACCAGCAACAACGCGTGAATTCCGTATGTGATCTAGAAGTGATGTTTTACCGTGGTCGACGTGACCCATCACAGTGACGACGACGGATCTTGGTACGAGATCGCCTTCGACCTTCAAAGACTCTTCTAACTCCTGTTCTATCCAATCATCAGCAACGATTTTGACTTTATGACCCATTTCCTCAACTACAAGAATGGCGGTGTCCTGATCGATCGTCTGGTTAATTGTAGCCATGACACCCATTGCCATCAGCGTCTTGATGACTTCCCCCGTCTTTACTGACATCCGCTGTGCAAGGTCACCCACAGAGACCAACTCGCCAATTTCTACTTCTCGTTGAATTTCCTCTACGGGCTTCGAGAACTCTCCCCCTTGTTTCTCTTGTTGGAGAGCTACCCTCCGTTTCATCCGGCGAGATTCTTTCTTTAAAGACAACTCGCGCCGACGGGATCGTTCTCCGTCAGGACGGCCCGATCTGTCGCGATCTCGACTTTGACCCTTCCCTCTTCGATTTCCTTTTTCCGCTGCCTGCGCTTGTGCTTGTGCAGTCGCAGCGGCTTGGGCAACCGCATCCGCTTCTGTTTTACCTTCTTTAGCTTCAGCCTCTGCCCTCGCTTTGGCTTCGTCTTTAGCTTGAGCCTCTTCGTTTATTCGAGTTTCTTGATCACTGGATTCGCTTATTGCGAGTAACTCCTCTTTCTCGCGGAGTTCAACCTCTTCCTTCTTACGATTCGCTTCGGCTCTACCTTCCTGCTCCGCCGTTTGCCTTCGCGTCTCCTCCAAGCGAATACGCTCTGCTTCTATTTGAAGCTGGCCCGCCTCATTTAAGACCCTCGAGTCAGACTCTTCCTCTACGGCATTTTCCGGCGATTCCGCCTCGGCGCGCTTTACGTATGTCCGTTTACGCCGAGTCTCGACGTTTACGCTACGACCGCCTCTGCCCATTTTCAGGGTACTCTGGGCACGCCTTTTCAAAGTAATCTTTTTCGGTGACACAGACGTTGACGCAGCCCCATGTGCTCCTTTCAAGAAAGCCAACAGACCTCGCTTGTCGTCATCTGATACGACATCCGCTTCGTCGTTCTGAGGTAAGCCGGCTTCTTGCATTTGTTGCAGTAGTTTCTCGATCGGAACACCGGTCGTTTCAGCAAGTTGTTTTACCGTCACCTCAGCCATTGCCATCCCTATCGAAAATCAGTTTGAATCCCCAGCCTCAGCCTCTTCGAACCACGGCGCGCGCGCGGTCATAATTAGCTCAGCCGCTTTCTCCTCGTCTACACCGTCAACGAGTTCAAGGAGATCCGGTATTGCTAATTCTGCTAAGCCCTCCATCGAAGTCACGCCTCCGGCGGCCATCATCCCAGCCAACTCATCGGTCATACCTTGCATCGCCAGGAGATCCGGTTGCGGTTCTTGTCCCTCTCGTTGTTCCTCAGAAGCAATCGCCTTGGTAAGCATTGAGTCCTTAGCACGGTTACGCAGTTCGTCTACGATTTCCTCGTCAAATCCATCAATCGCGTTGAGTTCCTCGATCGGCACGTAGGCAACCTCTTCGACAGTCGTAAATCCTTCTTCAACAAGCACGGCTGCTACGTCTTCATCAACAGATAACTCGCTCATAAAATTGGCAACGTACTGCTGGGCCTCTTCCTGCTGTTTTTGCGTTGCTTCATCTTCGGTCATGATGTTCAACTTCCAGCCGGTTAGTTCGCTCGCAAGCCTGACGTTCTGACCACCTCGTCCAATCGCCTGGGCGAGATTGTCTTCTGCAACGGCAATGTCCATGGAATGAGCGTCCTCGTCAATAACGATCGATGCGACTTCCGCTGGACTCATGGCGTTAATAGCTAGCTGCGCAGGATTCTCGTCCCACAAAACTACATCCACCCTCTCGCCAGCCAACTCTCCCGAAACAGCCTGCACCCGGGAACCGCGCATGCCAACGCATGCTCCAACCGCATCTATTCTCCCATCGTTAGTCGTAACCGCTATTTTTGCCCGCGAGCCTGGATCTCTCGCTGCTGCGCGAATTTCGATTACGTCTTCGGCGATTTCGGGCACCTCGATCTTGAATAATTCAATAAGCATTGCTGGTGAAGCACGCGTCAAGATGATCTGGGGGCCTCGTGCGTCGGGTCGCACCTCCAACAGAAATGCACGCAAACGATCACCTATGCGAAACGTTTCGCGCGGGATAAGGTGTTCTCGCAGTAAAATTGCTTCGGCATTGTTACCGAGGTCCGCGATCACTGAGTCACGCGACGTTTTCTTGACGATGCCGCTTACTAGCTCGCCAACCCTCGGTAGATATTCTCGAATAACCTGTTCGCGTTCCGCTTCCCGAACTTTTTGCAGTATTACCTGGCGAGCAGTTGCCGCAACAATTCGACCAAACGCGACAGATTCAGCCGGTTCCTCCCAAACATCACCGATGCCAAGGTCGGCATCCTTTTCTTTCGCTTCCTCAGGCGTCAGCTGAGCGTCTGGGTTAAAAGGGACTTCTTCATCTATCTCGGTTGGATCCACCACAACCCAGGTCCTAAAAGTTTGGTAGTCACCAGTCTCCCAGTTGATTGAGACTCGAAACTCCGCATCATCTCGACGCCGCTTTTTTGTTGCAGTCGCAAGAGCAACTTCAATTGCATCACAAACAACTTCTTTGGGTACGCCTTTTTCATTCGAGACCGAATCTACAGCACCGAGTATGTCTTTCGTCAGCATCAGCGTTAATCCTAGTCAAATTGAGGCACAACGCGTGCCCGTCGTACCTGTTCAAGTGGGATCAAATACTCGTCATCGTCAACCGTTACAACCAGCTCACCATCCTCCACTCCAACGAGTAGGCCTTCGACTCGTCGATGACCATCCAATGGAACCTCCAGCCGAACATCCAACAATTCACCAATACTCATCAAAAAGTGCTCGTCCCTAAACAAGATTCGATCTAACCCGGGCGAGGAAACTTCGAGCGTATACGAGTCACGAAATGAGTCGTCGACATCCAGAAGGCCGCTTAACTGCCGGCTTACCGCCTCGCAATCATCTACCGCGATTCCGGAATCAGAATCGATGTATACGCAAAGCTTTTCGTGCGAACCATTGCCGTTAGAATCAATTCCCCAAAGCACATAACCCATGGCACCAAGAGTTGGCCTAATAAGCTGTTCTAAATCTCTAACTCGTCTACTCACTAACCTTCCAGATTCCACTAAAAAAAATGGGCTTACGCCCATTACCCAAGAGCAAGCCGCACCTCCTGACCCGACGTGCGCTTACCGACAATCCTGTTGTCGGAGCATTAGCTCCCTACCCAACGAAAGGCCCCAACTCGGGACCTGATCGCGTTGGTAGCGGGGGCAGGATTTGAACCCACGACCTTCGGGTTATGAGCCCGACGAGCTACCAGACTGCTCCACCCCGCATCAGCAAGATGCGCGATTATAGGTACCGTCATATCGGGACGCAATGAAGCTGAAAATCAATCAACTAAAGCATTGCTTATAACGAACACTTGCCGTTTTCCAACACCTCTATCCTCAAGGACGACGTATGTTTTGACTTCAGTCATCGGACCAGGTGCAACGCAGCAACTATGGACAGCGATCCTGCGGGCATTAATCTGAAACATTTCCAGCTGGCTAGCAAACTGAGGTTGTATCGCCTAATCGATTCGACCAATTCCCACAAAAGATTAATGGTGCCGAAGAGAGGACTCGAACCTCCATGGGCATAAGCCCACTACCCCCTCAAGGTAGCGTGTCTACCAATTTCACCACTTCGGCATTTTTATCACGGATCCGGACGGTCAGATTGCGCATTGTTCGGTTCAGGCGCCAGTGACGGGAATTCGTCTCCCTGGTCCGCAAAGTCTCCCGATACCTCATTTTCCTCGACTCTAGGCGCGTCACGTCCTGACTTCAGATATGGGTCTTCGATTATGGAATCAGGCATCCCAATCCCTCTAATACCGTCGGCTTTCTCCCTGGCAGCGTACGCGAGCCCGAATGCGATAAAGAAAAACCCAATCGCCAACCAAGCCGTTGCCTTTGTGATAAAGGAGGTTGAACCCTGCGCACCAAAAAGGGTATTGGCCGAGCCACTTCCAAAAGCCGCCCCGATGTCCGAACCTTGGCCTTGTTGCAAAAGTACTAACGCGGCAAGCGCTACCGCGTCTACGACAAGTAGCATCAATAAAACTATTTCGAGCGTGTCAATATTCAACGCGATGCCGCTCGACAAATCTTGGTGAATTCCTGGAATTCAAGCGAAGCTCCTCCTACCAGACCTCCGTCGATGTCCGTCTCTGCAAACAATTCGCTCGCATTATCCGCTTTAACGCTACCGCCGTATAAAACCCTAGTGTTCTTGGCTGTATTTGCATCCGAAATAGCCAGAAAAGCCCTAATAAACGCATGCATAGCCTGGGCCTGATCCGGACTCGCCGTTTTTCCTGTGCCGATCGCCCAAACAGGTTCATAAGCAATAACCGCGGTCGCGAAAGCCGTAATTCCCGCGATCTTCAAAATAGAGTCGATCTGCTCTGCTACGACTGTTTCTGCCCTACCGCCCAATCGATCTTCGAGAGACTCACCTACGCACAATATCGGCGTAAGCCCGGCGCGCTGACATGCAACGAATTTTTCAGCAACCACCACATCTGTTTCGCTAAATAAATTACGTCTCTCAGAGTGCCCGACTAACCCAAACGTAGCGCCCGAATCCACCGCCATTTCTGCGCCAATTTCCCCGGTGTACGCACCGCTACTAACGTTACAAACATTCTGCACCCCGACCGAAATCGACCTCTCTGCAAAGCCTTCGACCAGCATCGTCGTATAAAGAAAAGGCGGGAACAGCACAACATCAACCGCCCCGTCTACATCAAAGTGCTCCACAAACTCACGACAAATGGCCCCAGAACCATTCATCTTCCAGTTGGCAGCAACCATCGGGGCACGCACCGCTATCCCACCAGCCAAAAAGGGGGCCGGATAGTAGCAAGCGCGTTCCTTATTGTGAACGCAAAGTTCCGGACGGCTTCTCTACCGAGGTACGCGCTGCAGCACCGATCATCTCAGCATATCGACGGACATCTATCGAATTCTTCCCTTCGACCATAACCCGCAGCAGTGGTTCTGTGCCGGATGGACGCACCAGCACTCGACCGTCTTTTCCTAACAGTCGTTCGACCTCACGAATTGCGCTTTTAACGCTGGGACGGGCCACCGCACCACCTGGGTCTTCCAATGCAATGTTTAACATTTCTTGCGGTATTTTCGACATGCCACTCTTAAGGTCTGACAAAGAACGATTTTGAGTGACCATCGCGGCAAGTACTTGGAGAGCCGAAATGATTCCATCTCCAGTTGTCGCCCGATCAAGACAGACGATATGCCCCGAACTTTCACCGCCTAATAACCAGCCTTTCTGATGCAGTAATTCAACGACATGACGATCGCCAACCTTTGACCTCTCGAATGGGATACCTAAATCCTCAAATGCGCATTCGAGTCCGCCGTTGGACATTTCCGTTCCGACGACGCCGCCAGACAACTGATTTCGCGAATACATCGAGAGAGCAATCACATAAAGCAGCTCATCGCCATCGACTATCTCACCCGTAGAGTCGACCATGATTGCTCGGTCACCATCTCCGTCGAGGGCTATTCCAACATCGGCTCTCAACTCCAGAACCTTTTCACAAAGCAATTCCGGATGCGTTGATCCACAGTTCTCATTGATGTTCGACCCGTCGGGATCAACCGCTATCCCGGTAACTTTAGCTCCGAGTTCACGATACACACGAGGCGCTACTGCGTACGCCGCGCCATTTGCACAGTCCACAACAACTTTTAGACCATCAAGACGTATCCCCGAATCAACCGTTCCTTTACAAAACTCAATATATCGGCCGCGTGCATCATCAACTCGAAAGACATGACCCAAATTTGAAGCACTAGCAAAAGAAAGTGCCGTCTTAAGCTGCCTTTCAATCAATACCTCCATCCGATCACTGAGTTTGTTTCCTTCACTGTCGAATAATTTGATCCCGTTATCACCGAAAGGATTATGAGAAGCGCTTATGACAATCCCCGCGTCTCCCCGCAACGTACGCGTCATGTACGCAACCGCCGGAGTAGGGATCACGCCAAGGAGTGCGACGTCAACTCCAGCGGCGGACAATCCAGCCTCGAGGGCAGACTCCAGCATGGAACCGGAATTTCTCGTGTCCTTGCCGAGAATGACTAGCGGTTTTCGCTCGTTTACTGAGAGAACCCTACCGACAGACCACCCCAGTTTCAAACAGAAGTCGGGATTCATCAGGTCATCGCCAACTTGTCCACGAATGCCATCGGTACCAAAATACTGCTTATTCAAATCACCTCCCGTTCAAGAAGAGGACAATTGTGGAGCAATGGATTAACCAAATCTGCTGGGGCTTTCTTACTACCTCGATTACTTTTAGGCTCAATAAACGATAGGCATCGTTTCGATGACAGCCTAAGTTTCCTCTAGAGGATCCCCGATGGATCCGCGCTGACTGTTCTTATCTCCGTCGGTTCCTGACGTACTACCGCCATCGTCGGGCGCTCTAGGTTTAGCACCGGCCATAATGTCCCCTGCTTGAGCTGGCAACAACGTTTCGTACTCCAACAAGGCGTCCGCCATAATGTGAAGTTTCCCAATATTATCTTCTAGGATCTGTTTCGCTTCTCGGTAGCAGCTATCAATTATTTTTCTCACCTCTTCGTCGATTTCTCGAGCAGTTTGCGAAGAAATCGTTTTCGAAGGCGAAGCAGCGGTCAGTCCCAGGAACACTTCTCCTTCCTCATCGTCATACTTCACCGGACCCATTCTTTCCGATAGCCCCCACTTGGTAACCATATTACGTGCGAGCTGAGTAGCTCGCTCAATATCGTTGGATGCTCCAGTGGTTACCCCATCCGCACCATTTACCAGTTCCTCCGCGATACGGCCGCCAAACAACGAGCAAATTTGAGACTTCACTGAACGCCTACTGTGGCTATAGCGATCTTCCTCTGGCAAAAACATGGTGACGCCGAGTGCCCTGCCCCGCGGAACGATGGTGATTTTATAAAGTTGGTCATGCTCAGGAACGGTATATCCAACAATCGCATGGCCAGCCTCATGATAGGCAGTATTTCGTTTTTCTTTCTCAGACATCACCATGGATTTACGTTCTGCACCCATCATGACCTTGTCTTTGGCCTTTTCAAAGTCTTCCATTTCGACCAGTCGTTTGGCACCTCGGGCAGCAAAAAGCGCGGCTTCATTCACGATATTTTCAAGGTCTGCCCCCGAAAAGCCAGGGGTTCCTCGCGCTAAAATCGATGGCTCAACATCGTCCGAAACGGGAACTTTCCGCATGTGAACATTCAATATTTGTTCTCGCCCACGGATATCCGGCAAAGAGACGACGACTTGCCGATCAAAGCGTCCTGGCCGCAACAACGCGGGATCAAGGACGTCTGGCCTATTAGTAGCGGCGATGACGATGACACCATTATTCGGTTCAAATCCATCCATCTCGACCAATAGTTGGTTGAGCGTTTGTTCGCGCTCATCGTGTCCCCCACCAAGGCCCGCTCCGCGATGACGTCCCACGGCATCAATTTCATCAATGAAAATAATACATGGGGCCTGTTTCTTCGCCTGTTCAAACATATCGCGCACGCGCGAAGCACCGACGCCGACGAACATCTCGACAAAGTCCGAGCCGGATATCGTAAAAAAGGGCACTTGAGCTTCGCCTGCAATTGCCTTAGCAAGCAGCGTCTTACCTGTTCCCGGCGCGCCCACCATAAGCGTACCTCGAGGAATACGACCACCTAAACGCTGGAATTTCCCGGGATCCATGAGAAATTCAACGAGCTCTTGCACCTCTTCCTTGGCCTCGTCGACTCCAGCAACATCGTCAAAAGTAGTCTTGATTTGATCGTCGGATAGCAAGCGCGCTTTACTTTTACCAAATGCCATGGGGCCTCCTCGGCCCCCGACGCCACCCTGCATTTGCCTCATAAAAAACATGAAGACGGCAATAATGATCAAGATAGGAAAACTTGCGAGTAGTAACTGTGCCCAAAAGCCGTCTGTTTCTCTTTCTTTGTACGTGGTATCTACGTCGTGGGCTAACAATTCATCTATAAGTTTAGGGTCATCTGGGATAACAACCTTGAAACTCCTGCCATCCTTTCGCTGACCAATTAGGTGCCCCTCATGGTTGTTGATTTCAACTTCACGAATTTCGTTGCGATTCACCGATTCGACGAAGTCTGAATAGCCCAATTTATCGGGTTCACTAACGCCACTAAAATTGTTGAACACAGTCAATAGGACCGCGGCGATAATCAGCCAAAGTAGGATATTTTTACCCATATCGTTCAACGACTTATCCTCCGAACACGCAGTGTCATGGTGCTGATTTTCGGGCCCAATAGACTACACCAGGTGCGTTGCCCCGGCCATCTAGCAATATGTAGGCGGAATGAGACTTTACAAGTGTTAGATTATTCCGTACCAGATAAAAGGTTATGTTGGTTCGTCCCAACGACTTCGACATGTCAATTTCACTGATACACACGTCATGGATACGAAAATACTAAAGGCGATTGCACACCATCTCTACCCAATCGTAACCATAGGCGACGCGGGATTATCAACCGGCGTCGTTGCCGAATTGGAACGCGCTATCTCAGACCACGAATTAATCAAAGTACGTTTGAATCTCGAGGACCGACAATTGCGGCGGGCGCTCGCCAACGAGGTTGCAAAGTCCCTGTGCGCAGACTTGGTTCAGCAAATAGGGAAGGTAATCGTGTTGTATCACCCCAATACAGACGCTCGCCCCGCGCTCTCAAACATCACCCGTTTGGGGCGTTAACCGCCCGAAAAATTGACTTCAAAGATGTTCAATTGTGTCGATTTCGTATTCACGCTCGCCATCAGGCGATTTGACAATCACGGTATCGCCGAGACTTTTACCGACCATCGCCCTCGCCATCGGAGACAATACCGAGATCTTATCTTCTTTAATGTCTGCTTCATCTTCTCCAACAATTTTGTAGCGCGATTCCCGATCACTACCCTGTTCCACCAATGTCACAGTGCAGCCAAATATGACTTTCCCACTTGGACTGATCTTTGTTATATCGATTACCTGAGCATCACTCAGCCTGGCTTCAATTTCTTGTATTCGTCCTTCCGTAAAGCCCTGTCGCTCCTTAGCCGCGTGGTACTCAGCGTTCTCCCGCAAGTCACCATGTTCGCGAGCCTCGCCTATCGCGCGAGTCACAGAAGGCCGCACAACCCTTTTAAGGTGCGTCAATTCTTCCCGCAGTTTCACAGCACCCTCCACGGTCATGGGCATCGTCACGCTTCTGCTCCCCGCTGTATTTCCTGAAGGCTTCGAACTCGATCATTGCTTCCGTGTTGCATCGCGATACAGAAAGCTTCGCCGCCCGCAAGCGTCGTGGTGTAGCACACTTTATGACGCAGCGCGAGACGCCTAATGACTGCCGAGTCAATGATCGCCTGTCGGCCCTCCGTCGTATTAACGATCAGCGAAGGTGCTTCATTCTTTATAAGGTCGGTTACGTCCGGCCGACCTTCCGCAACTTTGTTAACAACTCCAGTACGTACGCCTGATTCCCTTAGAGCTCTTGCAGTTCCCCCTGTCGCAACAATTTCAAATCCTAAGGCAGTTAATTGCTTAGCGACTTTAGCTACATACGGCCGATCTGATTTCTTAACGCTTATGAAAGCCAAACCATCCTTAGGCAAAATTTCTCCCGCAGCCAACGTGGCCTTGGCGAAAGCCTCGCCGAACGAGTCACCAATCCCCATCACTTCTCCGGTAGATTTCATTTCTGGTCCAAGAATCGGATCGACTCCAGGAAACTTGGTAAACGGAAACACGGACTCCTTAACAGCGAAGTGATCTGGGACAATTTCTTCTGTAAAGCCCTGGGCTTCCAAGCTTTCGCCAACCATACAACGGGCAGCGATTTTGGCTAGCGAGACCCCAATCGATTTCGAAACAAATGGCACAGTCCGCGACGCCCTTGGGTTGACTTCTAGTACGTAGATCTTTTCATCCTGAACCGCCATTTGAACATTCATTAAACCAACCACGCCCAGTTCCAGTGCCAGCGATTTCACCTGATCTCGTATTTCATTTTGAATACCAAAATCGAGACTATACGGCGGAAGTGAGCATGCCGAATCGCCGGAGTGCACTCCAGCCTGTTCGATGTGCTGCATGATGGCACCAATCACGACCTGTTCCCCGTCACATACCGCGTCTACGTCTACTTCGACTGCTTGATCCAAGAACCGATCGAGTAAGACAGGCGATGCATTAGATACCTTAAACGCTGTTTCCATGTACCGTTGAAGGTCTTGCTGACCATATACTATCTCCATACCACGGCCGCCTAGGACGTATGACGGCCGAACGACAATGGGATAGCCGATCTCATTTGCAGCTTGCGCTGCGGCATCCGGTTCAATGACAGTGCGGTTCGACGGTTGTCTCAATGCAACTTTTTCGATCAGTGCTTGAAACCGTTCCCGATTTTCGGCTCGATCTATCGCGTCCGCGCTCGTCCCGAGAATTGGCACACCCGACGCCTGAAGCTGATCAACTAATTTGAGAGGCGTCTGACCTCCAAACTGGACAATGACACCCTGAGGTTCCTCTACTTCGACGATGGCAAGCACATCCTCAAGCGTCACGGGCTCAAAATAGAGACGATCCGACGTATCATAGTCAGTCGAAACGGTCTCGGGATTACAATTCACCATAATCGTTTCATATCCGTCTTCACGCATTGCCATGGCCGCGTGGACGCAGCAATAGTCAAACTCGATACCCTGACCGATCCGGTTTGGACCACCGCCCAAAACCATGATTTTTCGTTCTTTCGTAGGTTGCGCCTCACACTCTTCCTCGTACGTCGAATACATGTAGGCAGTAGCAGCTTCGAACTCGGCGGCACAAGTATCAACGCGTTTAAAGACCGGGCGGACACCAAGTGACCCTCGATATTCTCTAAACTCTTCCTCCGAACAACCTAGTATCGACGCAAGACGGGCGTCAGAAAAACCATCTCGCTTCAATTGACGAACATGGCCGACCGTAAGATCTCCCAGAACCTGACCGTTAAGCGACTTTTCCGTTCGAACAAGGTCTTCAATCTGTGCCAGAAACCAGTTGTCGATGCCCGTGGCTTCCGCAATTTCTCCGATGGTCATTCCCTCTCGGAAACCATCTGCAACAAACCAAATCCTTTCTGCACCCGCCTGTCTCAATTCGTGAGTAAGCGTTGATGCACGTTCATTGACGTTAGGTGGAAGGATCGGATCTAAACCCATCACCCCCGTCTCGAGGCCTCTCAGCGCCTTCTGGAAAGACTCTTTGAACGTACGTCCAATCGCCATAACTTCGCCCACAGATTTCATCTGGGTCGTTAGTCGATTCTCGGCTTGACTAAATTTCTCAAAAGTAAACCGCGGCACCTTAGTTACAACGTAATCGATTGAAGGCTCAAACGATGCGGGTGTCACACCGGTGATATCGTTAATCAGCTCATCCAGGGTGTAGCCGATTGCCAACTTAGCCGCGACCTTGGCAATAGGGAATCCCGTTGCTTTCGAAGCAAGAGCAGACGACCGCGACACGCGAGGGTTCATTTCGATAACGACCATCCGGCCTGAGTTTGGGTCGAGTGCAAATTGGACATTTGAGCCCCCCGTATCCACTCCGATCTCCCGTAATACCGCAATTGATGCGTTCCGCATCAATTGATACTCCTTGTCAGTCAGTGTTTGTGCAGGTGCCACCGTAATCGAATCTCCGGTATGGATTCCCATCGGATCAACGTTTTCGATTGAGCAAACGATGATGCAGTTGTCGGCACGATCACGTACAACCTCCATCTCAAATTCTTTCCATCCCAACAGTGATTCATCAATCAACAGTTCGCTGGTCGGCGAAAGATCTAAGCCCCCTGAACATATTTCGATGAATTCCTCTCGGTTGTATGCCACACCGCCACCACTCCCGCCGAGCGTGAAGGAAGGTCTGATGATGCAGGGGAAACCAAGGCGGCTTTGAACCTGTATTGCCTCTTCCAAACTATGCGCGATTGCCGAACGTGGAGTTTCGAGATCAATTCGTCGCATCGCTCTACCAAAGCGTTCCCGATCTTCCGCTTTGTCGATCGCATCTTGACTAGCCCCAATGAGTTCAACATTGTGTGCTTCGAGGACCCCTTCGCGGACCAGATCAAGGGCACAATTGAGTCCGGTCTGACCGCCCATAGTGGGTAACAACGCGTCCGGTTTTTCCCGAGCAATGATCTCGGTAACGGTTCGCCACTCCACCGGTTCTATGTAAGTCGAATCGGCCATTGTCGGATCCGTCATAATCGTCGCCGGATTGGAATTAACCAACACGACCCGATACCCCTCGCTCCGTAGAGCTTTACAAGCCTGCACACCGGAATAATCAAATTCGCAAGCCTGCCCGATGACGATTGGACCGGCACCGATGATAAGTACGGTCTCTATGTCATCACGCCTAGGCATGCGGACTCGCCTTCTTATAAGCAGACATCATTTGCACGAATCGATCGAAAAGATAAGCGCAGTCCTGCGGTCCGGGGCTAGCTTCCGGGTGTCCTTGAAAACCAAACGCCGGTTTGTCCGTTCTGGCCAATCCTTGTAGGGAACCATCGAAGAGGGACACGTGTGTGACCTCCAGATTTTGAGGCAAAGAGTCATGATCTACCGCAAAACCGTGGTTCTGGCTGGTGATGATGACGCAACCCGTAGATAAGTCCTGAACCGGGTGATTTGCACCGTGATGGCCATGCGTCATCTTGACAGTTCGTGCGCCGCTCGCCAGAGCCAGTAATTGACAACCGAGGCAAATCCCAAATAACGGAAGCCCTGCTTCTAAGAATTCTCTTATCGCAGCAATCGCGTACTCGCAAGGATCAGGATCACCTGGACCATTGGATAGAAAAACCCCATCCGGGTGCATTGCCATCACCGCTTCGGCAGGAGTCGTTGCTGGCACCAGCGTCACTTCGCAACCTCGGTCGATTAAAAGGCGCAAAATCGCGTGTTTTACGCCGAAGTCATAGGCAACAACCTTATGGCTAAAAGACTCTGGTTCGGCATAACCTTCGCCCAACCGCCAACTACCACCCTTCCAGTTCAGCACGTCGTGGCGACTAACCACTTTCGCTAAATCCATCCCAGCTAGCCCCGGAAATGCAATCGCCTGAGCGAGAGCTTCATCCTCCGACACTTCTTCCCCGGCGATTAAACAACCCGCTAAAGAACCTTTCCGCCGAAGAATCCGAGTGAGCCTACGCGTATCGATCCCATCGATACCAACGACTTCTTTGTCTTCCAGAAAATCCGTAAGCGATTGACTAGCCCTCCAACTACTTACCTTGACCGGGAGATCGCGTATAACCAAGCCGTCCGCCCATACGCGGTCGGACTCCATGTCCTCCTCATTCGTTCCAGTATTTCCGATATGGGGATACGTGAAGGTGATAATTTGACGGGCATACGAAGGGTCGGTAAGAATTTCTTGATAACCGGTCATCGCCGTATTGAAGACAACTTCTCCAGTTGCCATGCCAGGAATACCAATGGAGCGCCCGCGAAAAACGCTACCGTCTTCAAGTACCAGTATGGCGGGCTTCACTTGCTTCCTATAAAAAGGCGGGAAAGACCTCCGCTTTCCCGCCATAGCTTCGTATCGCCCGACCCGAAATCGAGCGCAGAAATTCTAGCGTCAAACTGGAATAATTGCGCGGTTCGTAGCGTCTCCACCGCAAAAATGGGTCAGAGTCCGAGCACGTTCTCCATGCCAAAAAGTCCTTTTTCTTTCATCGTGATCTTCTCGGCGACAAATCGAACAGCCCGAATGGCACCCACCGCGAAATTCGATCGACTTTGTGCTCTGTGCGTAATTTCGATGCGCTCACCCGTTCCTGCAAAGGTCACCGTATGTTCTCCGACAACATCTCCGCCACGAGCGGAATGAAATCCAATAGTTGGTTGTGCACGCTCACCCGTGTCGCCAACCCTTCCATAAATCGCGTCCTTTCCAAGATCGCGCCCGAGAGTCGTCGCAACAATTTCGCCCATCCGAACAGCGGTTCCCGAGGGCGCATCGATCTTATGGCGGTGGTGCATTTCGTATATTTCAATGTCGACGGAATCACCTAGAATCTCAGCCGCGGTTTCGATCAGACGAAACACTACGTTGACTCCAACACTCAAATTGGGAGCCATCACGATGGGTATCGACCCCGCCGCTAGCTCGATGTCGCGTATACCAGCAGCATCAAATCCAGTCGTTCCAATAACCATCCCAAAACCATCCGCGACACCCGCGTCAAGAAGCCCAAGCGTTGCTACAGGGATACTAAAATCAACAAGCACATCAAAAGTCGCTCCATCCCTATTTGTTACAACTGGAACACCGATTTCGCCAACCCCAGCAACTAACCCCGCATCTTGCCCTACAAATTCCGAATCCGAATGCTCAAGTGCCACCACGAGCGATAGATCTTTTTCGTCGACGATGGCTTGGGTCAACATCCGACCCATGCGCCCCGCGGCACCGTTGATTGCAACATCAATCGGCATGATCAGGTTCCTGTCAACCGCTCGACAAAATCGCGCACCGCCCGAAACCAGGACATCTCCTTCGGCGAATGTTCACCCCCATCGCTAGCAAGGCTTTGGTGGAGCTCTTTCAATAACGTCGCCTGTTGTTCGGATAAGCGTACCGGTGTTTCAACGACCACCCGGCAAAGCAGGTCTCCAATCGCGCCACCGCGGACGGGACGCACGCCTTTCCCACGCAATCGAAACAGTTTACCGGTCTGCGTTTCCGCAGGGACTCGAAGCTTCACTTTGCCGTCCAGCGTCGGGACCTCCAACTCGCCACCTAACGCCGCTTGGGTAAATGAGATAGGGACTTCGCAGTGCAAATGACTACCCTCACGCTCGAATATGGCGTGATCTCTGACATTTATCTGGACGTATAAATCACCAGCGGGCCCACCGTTTGGACCTGACTCTCCTTCGCCGGAGAGTCTAATCCGATCATCATTATCAACGCCCGCAGGCACTTCAACGCGGAGAG
>JAYGFA010000085.1:0-3042 GCA_046582115.1 Pseudomonadales bacterium
CGCTTGTTGGGATATATCTTCAGACATCTCCTTATTTCCAGACGTTAGCCGCATCCCAAGGCCAAATAAGTAATCTGAATACCGCTCGACTAGAACCCCGAAATGGTGATTGCCGCCGGAAATCGTTCTTTGAACCAATTCTTCATCCGTCGTCATCGGCAAACTTGTTTCTTGCATACAACCCGTATGCCAGGATTCCCAGGCCTATGGAGAGCACCAAAAGTCCAATTCCGGTTAAATCTTCATCGACTACATAACCAAACAGTGCTATCCCCACACCAGTACCGAATGTGATTAGTCCCGTACGAATTTCTTTGTTTCCTTTGCCAGATCCACTACCACGATATCCAGGGATACCGGCAATAAAGTCGGGCGACAGTTCTTGTCCGCTCTTAACTAATTCTTGAAGTGTGTCGTGAAACGCTTGATCTCTCTGACCTTTATAATGCTGAACAATCCAGACAATAAAAACGGGCATCCCAAATACGCCGACTATGGCGAATAACGGCACCAGAAGTTCTTCAATAACAAATTCCATACATAGCCCCTGCTCTAACAATCCGGATTTATATTGCCACCAGAACTGGATCTAAAATTCAATACTCTTGTTGTATCTGCGACGTCGATACTGCCACCGCTAGAAGCTTTACCCGTTATACTACGAGCGCCGCAAACTTCTACGGAAGCACCCGAAGAAACCCTGACATCTGAAGTCTCAACAACGACGTCTTCTCCCGCTTCGAAACGGGATCCGGACGAGGCGGTTACTTCAAGGTGATGTACATTGAGAGCATTCCGTAACTCGACACCGGACCCTGCCGAAAGATCCACCTCTAAATCATCCATAGAACCGGCATCACCATTGAGTTTGAGCTTACTTCCAGCAGAAACGGATAGACTTAATTTTCCGACGTTCTTGAAACAATCGTCCATTTCCCCATGAGAACCGGCCCTTACGTCTATGAGTTGAGGAGCGTGCGTTAGAGTGATAACGGCAGTCACATCACGAAATCGCCATGAAAGAAATCGTCGTATGTTGTTACGCTTAATTTTAAGTTTTTTGTCTTTCAAGGTCATTTGAAAATCGTCTTCGGAAGCCGCAGAAACGTCTATTGTCGCGCGTGCTCCACATTGAATTCTAAATTCCACACCAGAACTCACTACGATCGATTCAATGTCCTCGATTGAGTAGGAGTACGTCTCCGCCAATATAATGGGCGCAATCATCGTAGAAGCAGATAAGACAAGTTTCCGAAATATCGTCATATTCGTATCCTGTACTTACCTATACCTCGATCAAGCCAAAATGGTTGCAACGACATCAATAAATTGAACAATCATGTTTCAAATGAATAATCGCAAAAAAACATAACAAGCCTTCGAACCATTGAGCCGATTTCTGCCCTGTCCTTGTAAGTCCCTGACGCAGTCGTCCGTAGGCGTATCAGCGGCCACATAAGTTTGAACCAAGCTCAATAGCCACGACAAGTCTCGACGAGAAGCGTAGTTTGGAGGGGATGAAACCCCTTCAGCTCAACGAAGCGCAGGACATAGCCAGTCAATGGCGCAAGGACAATAAGCTCGACCAAGCAAGTCGAAAAGCAGAGCCACTTGACGTTATAAAGGTTCATCGTATCGCGGAGCAATTTGACGCGGAACAACGAGCAGTGATTGCTCGCGCAGTTCAACTCGGCGTTAACTACAAATGAGCATAGAGCCGCCCGAACAAACAACCGAAAGCGACATCGCGGATGTTGAGCATGAAGCTTGGACTGGTGCACAAAGGCACATCAGGGTAATGGTCGATGACGACAGGGAGCCTGTCTCCTCGGCGGTTGATGTCTTCGCTCATACCTTTGTAAGCACGCTTCACAAATGGGTGGTTGGCGGCGTTGTACTTCTGCTGGGCGCACTGTTTTTGAGTCTTCTGGGCTTTTGGTAATGGAACAGACAGGGCGCTTTTGCTATTTAAAGGCGAAGCTATGCTGCCTTTGGTTTTTGAGTAAACGCGAGCGTTGCCGCCTACGAACAATGTTCTAGGCGTGAGCTTTTCGTTTAGTGTGCTTTAAGCGCTTTCCTTCCTGTTCGCCTCAACCAACATACCGTCGAAATGCATTAATTGAAATACCCGTCGCTCTGTTGAGCGTCCTCTAAAGACGCCAAGGCTCTGCACCGAAACTCCTTCAGCTCTACGGCTAATCCGTCTTTTTTCATTACTATTCAGAGCTATCCCTAAAAAGGGTGTAAAACGCGCAAATTCGTAGTCTAAAAAACCCTAGACCCAGTGTTTATGTGGATCTAGCTGCATGCATTGGTGTGTCCGGGAAACGCGAGCTCTAGTAAGTACAAACCCTCTATGCCACGATGGCGACGTTTTTTACCGAGGGCATGCTGTGGACCGGCTCAAGGTTAGCGCGAACCAAGTCGCGGTTATGGAGACAGTTTCGTCAGCCTATGTACCTCCCTTCCAACTTACGAAAGGGCAGCCGTCGCCCTTCGCCGCAAACCGAGGTTTATCCTACATGTCGTTCGATCAGGACGGGGATGCGGGAACTGCTGCGGCAACGGAGGCGGCGCTCATCCAGATTGCCGAGGGAGCGGGGCAGGCCGTTATCGACATGCTAGACAACGCTCCCCCCGGCCCGATCGAGACTAAGTGGGGCATCGGGTTTCGAGACTACTCAGAGTGCTTAGAATATATTCGGGCGAACAACATGGAAGCCCCGCAAGGCGGCCTAGCTCTTCCGCTGCGCTACACCGTCCACGAGCAGCCGTCTTACTCTATCGTCTCATCCAACGCACTCTGGCGAGACCCGGCGCGCGAGGACGATGCAAAAGCGTTACGCAAAGACGAACGCGATCACGGGCGTCGATGCCTCTATTTTCCACAGGTGTTGCGGGACGCGCGACGAATCGAGGAGTACCACCCAGGCCTCTCGCCAAACAGTCCTGAGTGCATGGATAAGCTCGGGGTCTCGCTGGCACACTGTGAGTCCAAGTGTGAGAACTTCTATGACGCGGAGGAGGTAGAGCGAGTGTTCT
>JAYGFA010000057.1:0-14875 GCA_046582115.1 Pseudomonadales bacterium
TTCTGTTGGGCCCACCATCCCTCGGCGAAAGCAAGGACTGTCGACAACACGACCCATCCAACCGCAACCGCCACAACCGAACGCCACCTGGACATTGCGCCACGTCCTTTTCGCTGCGGCTGAAATTCGCCCTGCAGCAAATTGATAGATCTCGCGATGTCTCCTCGGTTGACAAGATGTGCCAAAACCCCTTGTTCGGCACTGTGTCTTTCGATTTGGTCCACGCCGAATCCGGATCGTTCAATTTCTGCTTGAGTTAGGTCCCCATTGATTACCTGGAGCACGGGGCGTGAATCTGGCGGATGCGCACTTCTCAGCGAGTCCAGTACGGCGATAAGGTTTGGCCGATCAATCGCCGCAAGTTCGTGAGCCGCGCTGACGAGCACCCGCTCTCCCTCAAACAACAGACCGATGGCGCCGTCATCGCAACCAAGCAGGGTG
This sequence comes from Pseudomonadales bacterium, assembly GCA_046582115.1. Classification (GTDB taxonomy): domain Bacteria; phylum Pseudomonadota; class Gammaproteobacteria; order Pseudomonadales; family Azotimanducaceae; genus UBA11889. The sequence continues at coordinate 442 of JAYGFA010000057.1, forward strand.
CCGTCTACTAATGCCTTTCCTGGTTTCAGGCCAACATCGTCCAGAGCGGCGAGCCAGTCCTGAAGCAGCGTTCTAGGCAACACCAGGCAGTCAACGACTTCGCCCGGCCGAATTGTACCGCTGGCAATGTGCATGTCGTTCAGATCATCGGCGAGGTATTCTTCCAACGCATAGGGGAGTCCGCGACGTATCTGTGATGCACTTCGACCCGGTATGGATACCTGGATTGACACTACGTGTTCGGTCGGTACGACCAACAGGACGGATGTCAGATTACCAAAGTCCTGCGGATCGACAAGATCACCCAAACCACGAAGATCGGTCAGTCCATGGTCCCTAACAACGCCCTCGTCAAGAATCAGCCATTCCAGCTCTGCAAGGGAGCCGTCCTCGGAAGGCCGTATGGCATCAAAAAATCGGATGAAGAGAGTTGGCATGATTTCTTCTTATAAAGTGTACGTCTGATCGTCAACGCATAGCCGCAGTCTTATACGTTGGTCGACCTGTCTTCTTCCTCCGATGACGCCGAAAATTTCTGCCCGAAGTCACGAGATATAACCGACAGTCGGCCCGACGATGGGTCTCGGTACACAACCGTGGTCAATACGACTCGGCTTTCGAAACGCTCCGCGCGCACGCTGATTTCGAAATAGTCGCTACGAACCGCAAGCACGCCAGCGCTGCCGCCAAGCGCGGCATAATCGGCCGTAAACGATTCAATATCTTCGTACTCGCGTTCCGATTGTACCAACGATTGGGCTTCGGACTGTCCAAAATTGGGACCCAAACATTCGAGCACAAACGCCGTTGCCGTATTAACGTTGACGTCCAATCGCAACGTCGGCAAAACCGTCACGTGTGATCGAAACCGAGCAAACTCGTCGCGACTCAATCCCGCTGCGAGAGCGACCTCCGAAATATGGGCGGCCGATTGATTTGCGGTCCGGTACGGCACGTCGTATACGAGGTAGTCGCCATCCTCCAAACCCAATCCCGTGACTTCGGAATCGTCATCAATCCAATCGAGCCATCGATCGGCGAGACTCGGATCAATGTTAAGCGCACGATACAGGCGTTTGAGGCGCGCATGATTTTCAAGGCCCCCTCCACCCACCACCGAATTGAGGTTGAATCGCCCCGCGAGATCAGTAACGCGAACTTCGACCTCGCCGTCCTTTATCTGTGGCGGCTTAAAAGGCTTAGACCACTTCTCCAGAAGAGTATCAACCTGGCGCGATGACTCCTGCTCCCAATCTTCGTACAACAATTGACGTGCAAAGATTTCACCACCAAGTGCGTATTCTCGAAGTTGTGCCTGGTCAAATAGTTGCCGACTGGCTGCAATCGTGAGGGTGTGCTGTGTCATTAAGTGATACGCCAATGCGCTCACCACCGCAACGATAAGTAGAACGCTAACGAGGGCGACGCCGCGATCGCGAATAAGAACCACTAATCCTCCACCGCTTCGTCCACCTTTCCTTCCACCGACTCCGCGTTCGGCTCGGGAAGAGCACGTGCCTCTATCGGGACCTCCCATAGGCGTTGGATTTCACCAAACGTCTCAGATCCGACCGTCAACCGAATAGCAACCAATTGTCGTTCAGGATCCTCATCGTATTCGGGTGATAGTGGCCAGTAGAGATATTCGGCACCCGACAGATCCACTGCACGAAATTCTGCATTCGACAAATCACCCAAAAGCAATTGTTCCAGCGGCACGGTCGTCGGCGCACGGTCAAGCACCGGCCAAAATATCCGATACAGCGCGGAACCTCGCAATTCGTACGCGACTCTTTGAAGCTCGGTCCTGGGCGCCCCCGTCGGATTGACCCATCCGTTCCGCGTCAACTCAATCAATTCGTTACCACCAATCTCAAGTGGCAAACCTGCATCGCCAAGCTCATCACGTACGTAACGATACGAGATCTGCTCAATATCACGTCGCATAATTTCAAACGCTCGCTGCAATTCGGTCAATTCTCTACCACGGTCTGTCACACGCTCCGTGGTATCCATCATCCGCGCAACCAACTGACTCGACATGATCCCAATAACAGAGAACACACCCAATGCAATCAACATTTCGAGCAAAGTGAAGCCACGTGACGACATCAATAGCGCCCAACAAAAGCAATGATCCGGTCGACGGGGCCAACTTCGACGCCGTCGTCAATGAGATACACGACCAGTTCGACCTGGCGCACCCATGGATGCGTTGTTTGTCGGATTTCGGTATCCACCTCCCACACCCGGTCACCGAGGATCTTTCGTTCCCGCAGTGAACTAAGTCGTATAGGTGTGTCGCTGCCACGTTGTTCCAAGCGTATCTTGGTGAGGTGATTCAACATGACCCAGTGACCCAGTGTGCGCTGTTCCAACCCATGCAACTGAACCGCAGCATCGCCACTGCGTGAGTACACACTGGTTGCAACAATTGCAAGGATCGCCAGGGCAACCATCAATTCGAGCAATGAAAACCCTCGCGCATTCTCGACCCGAGTAGCGGTGACATAGCGTCCGATAACCACTATTCGCGAGTCCCAAACACTGCCACCTGCGTCCGTCGAATGCCGTCGGAAAATACAGTCAAAGCAGGCGCTCCCCAATCAGGAATCAACTGCACTTCGAACGGCGTTTGTTCGCCACTCGCATAAATAACGATATGCGGCGCTCGACGACGTGATCCCGAAGAAGCCATGTCCACCAGCCCCGATTCAGCCGCGGGCATGGAAGGTGCGTCGATACTCAAGGTGGTACCGCCATCTAGGTTGTATCGATTAAACGGTCTCGTTTCTGTTTCGTACCACGCTTCTTCGGTTTCGTCATAAACAGCAAACGCATACGAGTCGGTATCGACGTAGACGCCCCAGGTTTCATTACGCGCCAACGATTCATGACGGGCGAGCTCAATGGCGGTTGCCATCCGTTGCGCTGCGGTTCTAAGGCGTTGTTCCCGATCCGCCCCAAACACCGAGAGGATGACGGTTCCCATCAAAATGCTAATGATGAGTACCACCATCAGGAGCTCAAGGAGCGAAAACCCTTCGTGCTTACCCGGCCGAGTCCTAATGGAATACGCTAGCGTTGGCTTACAAGTCCTTGTAGAAAATGTCCGCCGCAATGCCCTCGCCCCCTTCCTGACCATCCGCCCCAAGCGAATACAGGTCGAATTGACGCCCAATGTTGATATAGAGGTACCCATTGCCCCATTGGTCGGTTGTCAGTTTTCTTAGATACGGCTCCGGTCCCCAGCTACGCGGTTCGGGGAACCCGGCCGGCTTATTGACCAAGGCCACAAGGCCTTGTTCGGTTGATGGGTAGTGCGAATTATCAAGACGATAGAGGTCGAGACTCGTACCAATAGCGCGTATGTCGTTTTGCGCAGCCGTGACCCGAGCTTCGTCACCTCGCCCTAGTATGTTTGGAACCAAGAGACTGGCTAACAAGCCAATAATGACGACCACCACCATGATTTCAATGAGTGTAAAGCCCAGCTGCTTGTTGCATGAATTGCTGAGAAATTTCTGTTTGGTCATCACATCACCAGTGTATTCATGTTGAGAATGGGTAACAAAATCGCCATTACGATAAGCAAAACCACTGCCGCCATCACCAACAGCATCAACGGCTCAAACAAGCGTACCAGCGTTGTCACGATACGCTCCAGTTCTTGTTGCTGATAATCGGCCACCTTCGCCAACATGACGTCGAGTTGCCCACTCGATTCACCGCTCGCGATCATGTGTAGGAACATCGGTGGGAAACTTCGCGTGGATTCGAGTGCGGCCCGCAGACTCGACCCTTCTGTTACACGCTGAACCGCATCAGCTAGGCGTTGCTTCATCCATTCATTGCTTACGACCTCGGACGCAATCATCATCGCGTCCACCAAGGGCACGCCGCTTGAACTTAGGATAGACAGCGTACTCGCATACCGCGCTGCATTTGACCCACTAACAATACGTCCGACAAACGGGATGAGCACGGTGCGCCGGTCCCAGCCAAGGCGAATATCGGGTCGTGCAAGGAGCCATCTGGTCCCAAATATCACCGCTACAACTAGAGCCGCAATCCAAACGAAGTAGGTGCGCATAAAACTACTGAGCCCTATCAACGCGCTCGTAATGAAGGGTAGCTCAGCGTCGGAGTTGTCAAACACCTGAACAATTTCCGGAACCACAAACACCATCAGACCACCAACAATCAGGAATGCAACGACGAGAAGAAGGATGGGGTAGAACAGGGCCATCTCGACATTACGCCGTGCTTCGAACCGCTGTTCGGTGTAGGTCGCCAGATTATTAAGGATTGTATCGAGGTGACCGGATTGTTCTCCCGACGCCACCGTTGACCGAAACATACTAGTAAAAGTGGACGGAAATTCCGCCAGCGCGGACGCAAGCGATTGCCCTTCCAAGACGCGACTCCGCACCGTCATGATCATTGACGTCACGCGTCGACGCTCGGTCTGCTGGGCAACAGCAGCCAACGCCTCTTCAACTGGCAGACCGGCCGCGATCAACGTCGCCAGTTGACGGGTGAACATTGCAAGACCCAGTTGCGACATGCCCAACCGAAGCGAAAAACTGTCGAGACTATTTTTCGCCCCTTGGTTCGTGGCGACCACTTCGAGCGGGGACAGACCTTGATCCCTCAGTGTCTGTCGAACTTGCCGGCCGCTATCGCCCTCCACGACACCTTTTAGGCGACGCCCATTTGGGTCAAGGGCAAGGTATTCAAATGCGGGCATTGGCTATTCTTCCAGCGTGACGCGTAGAACTTCCTGGATCGTCGTAGTGCCAGCGAGTACTTTCTGACGTCCATCTTCCTGAATCGTCGGCGCGTCGTCGCTTACATGACCAACCATCATCTGCTCTGACGCCTGATCATGAATGAGCTGGCGAAGCTCGTCGTCGACAACAACCAGTTCATAGATACCGGTACGGCCTTTATAGCCCGTATGTGCACATGAATCGCAACCGTTCGGTCGGTAAATAACCGCGTCGGCGTCCGGTCCAAGGAATTCCCGTTCTGAGGCATCGGCAGCGTGAACCACCTTGCACTCAGGGCACAGTACGCGCACCAGCCGTTGCGAAAGTACGCCGACCAAACTCGTCGCGAGCAAAAACGGCTCGATGCCCATGTCCACCAACCGCGTGACCGCTCCTACTGCACTGTTGGTATGCAACGTCGACATAACCAGGTGACCTGTAAGGCTCGCTTGTATGGATACTTCTGATGTTTCCAAATCACGGATCTCACCCACTAAGACGACGTCGGGGTCCTGCCGTAAGATCGCGCGCAAGCCCCGAGCAAAGGTCATGTCAGCACGGGTGTTCACCTGGGTCTGACCGATACCCGGCAATTTGTATTCGATCGGATCTTCAACCGTCAAAATATTGATCGTATCGGCATTCAATTCCGCTAACGATGCGTAAAGGGTCGTCGTCTTTCCCGACCCCGTCGGACCGGTGACCAAGAAAATACCGTGCGGTCTTTTGACAATGCCTTGCAGCCGTCGGAGCGTCGTCGGATCCATTCCTAGCTTCTGCAATTCAAGGCGTCCGGCCTCTTTATCGAGCAAGCGCAATACAACACGCTCCCCATTTCCCGTCGGTAGCGTGGAAACACGTACGTCGATCTCGCGGCTCCCGATACGCAGAGGAATACGACCATCCTGTGGTATCCGTTTTTCAGCGATATCCAGCTTTGCCATCACCTTAATTCGCGACACCAACAACGGCGCCAGTGCCCGTCGCGGTTGGACGACCTCACGCATCACTCCATCGACTCGGAACCGAACCTGCAAAACTTTTTCAAATGTTTCGATGTGAACATCGGACGCGTTTTCTCGGACGGCTTGTGTCAACAACGCGTTAATGAGACGAATAATGGGCGCATCGTCTTCCCGTTCGAGCAGATCTTCAGTTTCCGGTAGCGCGTCCGCGAGTCTGGCGAGATCAAGCTCGTCATCAATATCTTCGACCATTTGCCGCGCCTGGGACCCGTCGCGCGCATAGACTTGGCCCAACAATCGGTCGAACTCGTCATCACCAACGTCGTCGAGGACAAACCCCCGGCCCGCAAATCGCCTAAGCTCGGCCATCGTCGTCAAACCTGGCTTCGATCGACACGCTACCGTCAATCTTCCATCAACGTTTGACAGTGTGTTTGTAATCACCACGCCGAAGCGCCGGGCAAAGGTATAGGGAAGAAGCTCAGCACCACCGTCTTCGGGTCGCGATACGAGACCCGCGTCTTTGGTAGCCGTATCTAACGCCGTTAGTTCAGCAGGAGGCGTGTCACTTTCTGCCACGACCTTCTCGATATCCGAAAAACACTGCCAATCATACCAGTGCGCGTCGCGCGACGACGGCACTCTCACGGTCCAGTAGCTACCCAATAACAAGTCATCCGACACAAACTGACAGAACACATTGACAAACCCGGTGCACGCTGCGAAGTTACCGCCCCCAAGGGGGTTCCTTCTTGGAATTCGTCGGTAGCCACATCCTCTCTGTCGACCAGTTCGACCGGGCTGATATCGAGCAGATCTTTGCCGTTGCCAATGATATGGAAACCTACGCGCACCGCACCCGCATCACGCGCGTGCTGCAGGGCGCGATTCTGTCCAACATGTTTTTTGAGTCGAGCACCCGTACCCGAGTTTCATTCGGCTGCGCGTTTAATTTACTCGGCGGCGAAGTCAGAGAAACCACGGAAGTCAAAACGTCGGCGATCGCGAAGGGGGAATCCCTCCACGATATGGCGCGGGTGTTGTCCGGCTACAGTGACGTGATCGTTATGCGCCACCCGACCGCGGGTTCGGTCGGTGAATTTGCGGAAGCCTCGCGCGTGCCCGTAATCAACGGCGGAGATGGATCCAACGAACATCCGAGCCAAGCCCTTCTTGACCTCTACACGATCCGAAAAGAGCTAGCCGCCCGCGGGAGCAATATCGATGGGCTTCGCATCGCCGTCGTCGGGGACCTTCGCTACGGGCGCGCCGTGCATTCGCTTCTGAAGCTCCTCGCACTTTTCGACAACGTCACGGTAAATCTGGTCTCACCACCGGATCTGAGTGCCCCCCAAGATTCGCTTAGCGATCTACAGAATAAGGGACACCATGTCGAAACGTTTCACAACCTGGAGGATGGCATCAATCATGTCGATATCCTTTATGTGACTCGCACCCAAGAGGAGCGATTTCCCTCGCAACAGGAAGCCGACCGATACCGAGGACTATTCCGAGTAAATCAATCGATCTACACGGAGTATTGCGAACCGAATACGGTCATCATGCACCCGCTTCCACGAGACTCCAGAGCGGCCGCCCAAGAGCTGGATGACGATCTCAACACTAACCCAAACTTAGCAATCTTTCGCCAAACCGATAATGGCGTCGTGGTGCGTATGGCGCTGTTCTCGCTGATTCTTGACGTCGCCGATCGCATCCATGACCACGCCCAACCGGTCACGTGGTTTACCGCGCGGCGCACCCCTCGTACGTCGCGCTGAAAGCGCCCGGCTTAAAGAGCGGCTTCGAGTTCCGGAACTGCCTGAAAGAGGTCGGCCACTAAACCGTAATCGGCCACCTGAAAAATGGGGGCGTCTGCATCCTTGTTGATGGCGACAATGACTTTCGAATCCTTCATGCCCGCGAGATGCTGTATCGCGCCAGAAATCCCAACCGCGATATAAAGGTCCGGGGCGACAATCTTGCCCGTTTGTCCCACCTGCATATCGTTCGGAACAAACCCAGCGTCTACCGCGGCACGAGACGCGCCGATTGCTGCGCCGAGCTTGTCTGCTATCCCTTCGAGCAATTGGAAGTTTTCGCCATTCTGCATACCCCGACCGCCCGAGATCACGATCTGCGCCGCGGTCAATTCGGGTCGCTCGGATTTGGCAATTTCTTCACCCACAAACGTGGAAAGGCCTGCATCGCAAACGCTATCGACGACTTCAATCGACGCACCACCGCCCTCGCTGGCAACCGGATCAAATCCTGTCCCGCGCACCGAAATCACTTTTCGCGTATCACTGGTTTGAACCGTAGCGATCGCATTGCCGGCATAGATAAGCCGCTTAAAGGTGTCCGTCGAATCAACGCCGATGATGTCTGAAATCATTTGCACGTCGAGCATGGCCGCAGCCCGCGGCAAAAAATTCTTACCCGTTGTCGTGTGAGCAGCCAGGACGTGGTCGTACTCTTCCGCCAGTTCAGCGATAAGTAACGCCACGTTTTCCGCAAGTGCATTTTCGTAGACGGGGTTATCGGCCACGCGTACACGCGTAACACCGGGGATCTTGGACGCTTCGTCCGCGACCGTTTGGCAACTACTGCCGGCCACCAGCAGATCGATCTCCCCGCCAATTTCGACTGCCGCCGCAACGACACTCAGCGTAACAGGGCGAAGCGCGGAATTGTCATGTTCCGTTACAACCAAAATGCTCATTCGATCACCTTTGCTTCATGACGCAATTTATCCACCAGCTCGTCGACACTCTCGACCTTGATGCCTGCTGCCCTTGCCGGTGGAGGCGATACATCGAGGACCGTCGTCCGTGCCCCAACATCGACACCAAGATCGCCCGGTGACATGACATCCATAGGTTTTTTCTTGGCTTTCATAATATTGGGCAGCGATGCATAACGAGGTGTATTGAGGCGCAAATCCGTACTAATGGCGACGGGTAGCGACAGTGAAACGGTTTGCAAACCGCCGTCAATCTCACGCACCACCTCCGCTTTTCCATCGGTAATACGTACCTCCGACGCGAACGTACCTTGCGCCATTCCTGTGAGCGCCGCGAACATCTGGCCGGTCTGACCGTTGTCACCGTCGATACTCTGTTTCCCAAAGATGACGATTTCGGGCCGCTCTCGTTCATAGATGGCAACCAGCACCTTGGCGATGGCCAACGGTTCTAGATCCCCCTCGGTCTCGACTAGGATGGCTCGGTCGGCCCCCAGGGCCAAACACGTTCTAAGCTGCTCTTGACACTGGGTAGCACCGACGGAGACCGCAATAACTTCCGTAGCGATGTCCGCTTCCCTCAACCGAACGGCTTCCTCGATACCAATTTCGCAAAATGGGTTAACGGCCATTTTTACGTTGGCCAAATCCATGCCCGTGCCATCGGGCTTGACTCTCACCTTAACGTTGGCGTCCACAACGCGTTTAACGGGTACCAATACCTTCATGAATATCCAAAGTCTGCCGCTGGAAAAAACCGGTCGGCATCACCGATGCGCTCCGCTAAGGCGTCACCATCGACGGCCAGTCGGCAGGATATTCTCCTACATTGCACCTTATAATTCAGCAACTTTGCAGCGAGGACGTCGGGTGGAAGAACAAGCTCGCGAATCCATGGAGTTCGATGTAGTGATCGTTGGTGGCGGACCCGCCGGGCTCAGCGCGGCGTCTCGGCTCATGCAACTCGGCGCCGAGAACGACCATGAAATATCCGTGTGCCTGGTCGAAAAAGGCAGCGAGATCGGTGCTCATATTCTCTCCGGTGCAGTCTTTGTACCCAAAGCGCTCGACGAATTGTTCCCTAATTGGAAGGAGATGGGCGCGCCCGTTTCAAACCCCGTTAGCGCGGATGAGTACTACTTTCTGTTGAACGAAACGACCAAGGTTCGGCTGCCCAAACTCCTTATTCCCAGGCCCCTCCATAACAACGGCAACTACGCGCTATCGCTGGGAAATCTCTGTCGCTGGCTCGGCGAACAGGCCGAAGCACTTGGCGTTAATGTCTTCCCGGGATTCGCAGCATCGGAGATCTTGTTTAACGACAACGGACGCGTCAACGGCGTAGCCACGGGCGACATGGGGGTCAGCAGCAAAGGCGACGAAAAGCCAACCTATCAACCAGGCTACGAACTTCGTGCCAAATACACGCTCTTTGCCGAAGGTTGTCGGGGAAATCTTGGCAAGCAGCTCTTGCAGCACTTCGAACTTGATGAAAGCAGCGGCACCCAGCACTATGCCATCGGATTAAAGGAACTATGGGACATTCCCCCTGAGAAAGCACAGCCCGGGAAAGTCATCCATGCTTTAGGTTGGCCATTGGGCCGGTTTGCCGGGACCGGCGGGGGCAGTTTTCTTTATCACCTAGAGAACAATCAGGTCTCTCTCGGGCTAATCGTCGACCTCAGTTATTCAAACCCTTACTTGAGTCCCTTTGATGAAATGCAACGCTGGAAGCATCACCCAGCGATCGCCGATCATTTGTCGGGTGGAAAGCGAGTGGCCTACGGTGCGAGGGCCATTGTGAAGGGTGGGTTTCCGGCACTTCCAAAATTAACGTTTCCGGGCGGCGCATTGATTGGCGACGATGCTGGCTTCCTGAATGTACTTAAAGTGAAAGGCAGCCACACCGCCATGAAATCGGGCATGCTCGGCGCGGAAGCTGTCTTCGAAGCGGTTCGTTCTGGATCGATGGACGCCGACATCGATCTCCAGGAACGCTTTGAGGCATCGTGGCTCTTTGACGAGCTCTATAGCTCGCGTAATGCGGGACCGGCATTACACAAATTCGGGATGTTTTTTGGCTCGGCGTACAGCGTGGTTGAGCAAGCGCTCACGCGAGGCAAGCACCCGTTCACGCTAAGCAATAAAACGCCTGATCACGACACGTTAAAGCCCGCCGCCGATTGCAACCCAATTGATTACCCAAAACCCGATGGAACGCTCTCTTTTGACAAGCTCTCGAGCGTTTTCCTGTCAAGTACCAATCACGAAGAAGATCAGCCCTGCCATCTCACGTTACAGGATCCCGACGTCCCCATCCGCGACAACCTACCAAGGTACGCAGAACCCGCACAACTCTACTGCCCAGCGGGTGTCTTCGAAGTGGTTGAAGAAAACGGGTCACCACGTTTCCAAATCAATGCGCAAAATTGTGTGCACTGCAAAACCTGTGACATTAAAGATCCTGCACAGAACATTACATGGGTGGTACCGGAAGGAACGGGCGGGCCCAACTACCCGAACATGTAATAGGCCCTCTTAGTAATAATGCCCGTATTTTTTAGGCGTCTCCCGTTTTCGCGTTGCCGAGAACAAACCGCGCTCCTTCGCTCCATACGCACAACTCGTCAGCATCTTCGTCTTCCACACGCTCGACGAGTCGGTAGTACACGCTACGTGCAATCAAAGCTTCCAATCCTTCGCGTACCAACAGATACGGCTTGGGACCCGTATTGCTAAAGCCCACCCTGAGTGGGTGATCTTTGCCCGCGATGACGTGGTCATCGCAATTGGTGGTAAAGAGCAGCGACTGGTCGCGACCTGCGCCTTCGACTTCCATAGCGATAGCCATAAATGGTACGTCATCGACAACGATTCGGAGTTTTTCGACCGGTGTGACCAGATAATAGCCGTCGTCTTCACGGCGTAGGATTGTCGAAAAAAGTCGTGAAATCGCGCGACGTTTGATCTCTGTCCCTTCGTGAAACCAGACCCCGTCCGCGCGGATACGGATATCGATCTCCCCAACACGGTCGGGGTCCCAGGAAGCAACAGGAGGTAGCGTCTGTTCACGAGCAATTCCTAGTAACCGCTCGTATTCCTTCGACACCTATCGCTTATCCACCAATAAACTTCATGACCGTGACTTCGCCACTGAAAGCGAGGTTCTGTTTATCGGCAAGAGCATTTCGCAAAATCTCTTGCAACGCGTTCAACGCAAGATGGAATGGCTGGCTCAGAAGTTGTCGGATATCGTGGCGCTTGGTGTTGGAGAGACAACCATAGAGGTACCCGTTGGAAGAAAGCCGAAGCCGCGTGCACGCACTGCAAAAAGGCTCACTTTCATTCGCAATAATGCCAAAGTGCCCTTGGCCAGGAATTTCATAGCGTATCGAGGTGGAATCATAGGCAGCGTCGGTACGAACAAATTCATAGCGGGTGCTAATTGCGTCCAACAACTCATCCATGCCAATGAAGTCACGCGCATAGACGGTGTTGTGCTTGAGATGGCCCATGTTCATGAGTTCGATGAACCGAAGCTCGATACCGCGTTCAAGGCAATAGTCCAGCATCGGTAAAATCTGCTCAGCATTGGCAGTACGCATCGGGACCATATTCACCTTGACCTTAACGTTCGCATCCAGCATGAGCTCGATGCCATGCAGAACGGTAGCTAGGTCACCGCTACGCGCAATGGCTCGAAATCGATTTGCGTCCAACGTATCAAGACTGACATTGATCCGTTTAAGACCCGAATTCACCAGGAGATCGGCTTTTCGCGGGAGCAACTGACCGTTGGTCGTCACCGCAACGTCATGAAGCGGCAACGCCATCACACCTGGAATGATTTCGTCAAACTTAGGCGATAACAGTGGTTCACCACCGGTAATGCGAAGTTTTTCGATTCCAGCCCCGTGCACCAACAACGAAACCGCCCGCACCATCTCGTCCCCGTCGAGTTCAGCCGATGCGGCCTGCAATCGCTTCCCATCGGGCACGCAGTACGTGCAGGCAAAATTACACGCTGCCGTCAGACTGAGGCGTAGATTGCGAAAACGTCGACCTTGTTTGTCTACAATCATCAAACAACCCAAAAACAAAGAACATTAACGGAGCGCGTTAGGATACTACCCCATGGGACTGGTTTCGCGATTCATCTCTACGCCGCTGTCGCGTTGGCTACAACGTCGACGACCCCCGAGCAATAATCCGCTTTCAGACTTTGAACGCGTTCGCCATGAACTCAAGCCTGGCGACGTGTTGTTGGTTGAGGGAAGATCACGAATCAGTGACGTCATCAAGGTCGTCACCCAAAGTCCATGGTCCCATGCGACGCTCTACATCGGTCGTCTGCACGATATCGAAAACGACACGAGCCGTGCCGCGTTGATCCATCGATCCGCGTTCGCACCCAGCACACAGCTCGTCGTCGAGAGCCAGTTGGGCACCGGCACGCTCGTTCGCGCCCTCACGGAATACGCTGACGATCATCTTCGAATCTGTCGGCCGGTCGGACTTTCAGCCGAAGATGCCCAAACCATCACCGCACACGCCATCAAGAGCCTAGGACTTGACTACGATGTCCGGCAAATATTCGACCTGGCACGGTTTCTCTTTCCCTGGGGCGTTCTGCCTCGGCGTTGGCGATCATCACTGTTTCGCACGCGCGCCGGCTCTGAGACGCGCACGGTGTGCTCTACCATGATTGCCGAAGCATTCGCCGCAGTGGAATTTCCAATCCTTCCACTAGTTCAGCGAAGCGAACAAAATCGTATCCGTCTCTACCGCCGCAACCCAAAACTTTGTACGCCGAGCGATTTCGACTATTCGCCCTATTTTGAAATCATCAAGTATCCATTTTATGACTTCGCTGATGTGCCAGGCTACAAACTCCTCCCTTGGACAACGGACAGCGCCGGCGCGCCCGCCGATGCGGCCGTCACAGTGAACGAAAAAGAGAGCCCGAAAACTGAGTAAGTATCAAGCCACTTCAAAGGCATCCGTCAGCGACGCGACGAAACCCTGGGACCAAAAGATCCCGCGGGATCCCTTCACCAGCAAAATATCTCCGGTTCGCGTCACCGACAACAAATAATCGATCAACGCTCGGTCGGCCCGCTCGAAATGGTTCATCCGATGTTTACGATCTAAACACGCATCCAGCGCCCGCATATGTTTTCCTACACAGACCACACCATCAATACCATCCATGTGGGCTTCAAGCTCTCGGTGATAATTTGCGGAATCTTCCCCGAGCTCAAGCATGTCCCCCAACACTGCAATGCGGCGGCCTCCTGCGGATCCAGCAAGCACCTCTAGGGCAGCCCTCATGCTGTCGGGGTTTGCGTTGTAGCTATCGTCAATCAAAGTCACGCGTCCGCAGGATATCCGGTTGCCACGGCCTTCGGGTATCGACGAGGTGCGAATCTGTTCGAGCAATCGGGGTGACTGCCCTAGCGCGACGACGACTGCGCTGGCCGCCGCCAACGTCATGGCGCGATGCTTGCCTCCGCCGGGAATATCCAACTCGATTCTTCCTGAAGGCGTTTGCAACGCAACCCAGTCCGGCGTCTCCTCGACAATACACACATCGGCGGACGGACCTCGACCAAATCGAAGTGAATCGATACCGCTAGGAACGGTCAAATCGGGATCGTCCGCCAACACCAGTGTCCCATTCGCGGACAGGCCTTCCACAATAGCCAATTTCTCCTGGCGAAGGGCATCGGTGTCCTTGAAGTACTCGATGTGTGCTGGGGAGACGTTCAAGACCACGGCGACATCGGGAGTAACGAGCTGAGACAACGGTCCTATTTCACCTGGGTGATTGGTCCCCAACTCGTACACTGCAGGCATGTCCGATACCGATGTGCGCGCCAGACTGAGCGGCACGCCAATGTGATTATTTTGACTTCCTTCGGAGGCAAATGCGCCCAATGCGTCTGCAAGAAAGT
>JAYGFA010000075.1:0-2576 GCA_046582115.1 Pseudomonadales bacterium
GGCACGCGCACGTCGGCAGGTTTGACGGGCGTGTAACCGAGGGACCGTAATCGTGATTCCAAGTTCTTGATACCTTTGCCTCCCGCCACCGACATCTGGCCGAAAAACGCGGATCCGCCAGTTACATCGCGCCAATCTCCAACGCCCGCTGGTCCTTTCCAGCTTTGGTCGCCTCTTTCCAATGCGCTTTTACCCTTGGCGGGTTGGCTCTTTGTTGTGGCCGCATTGTTCTTGCCGTTGGTGATCGCCTGTTCTGGAAGCGTGCCGGACGCTTGGTTGTACTGATTGCGTTCGAAACTGAAACCTTCCACGATTGAATAGAGATCCGAACGATCGTAGGCGAAGTTGAAATCGTCCTTGCCGCCGTTATACGTCGTGTACCCAGCCTTGCGGAATATCTCGGGAACAGTCGTTACGCCCTCCGGTAAGTGAATCTGGTAGCTCGGTACGCGGCCGGAGCGGTGATCGTGTGTGCCTGTTCGAATACTGTAAGCGCCGGTAATGATCGCCGAGCGGGTTGGGCTACATACGGGTGACGGAGCGTAGGCGCGCTCGAACACCACACCCTGCGACGCCAATGCGTCGATGTTGGGGGTTTGGACTCGCGTGTCGCCATATGTTCTGTACCAAGGCGACTGATCGTCGATGGAAATCCACAGGATATTGGTCCGAGCTGCGGGATTGAGTTTAGCCAAAGCCCCTTGGCTGGAAAGCGTGAACGCCAGCACAAAAACAGACAATCCGACTACGACTTTAAAACGAGACATCGTTTGTTGTGACTTCGGTTATTCCGCTTGCCTCTCTTGCAGCTTCCGTTGGTATTGACGCACCGCTTCGTCCACCTTGGCCTGCTCCGCAGGCGTCAATGGGTCTAACGTAACGGGTTTGCGACCCGTGGGTAGAACAATACCTTCCAGGTAATCGCTGCCCCGCATACTTCTGTCGACCGACGCATTCCACGCTGCGAGTTGTTCACCCATGCGTGCGGCAACGTCCGGACGCTGCTTCATCAGGTCCTGGCGCTCGAGCGGGTCACCGACGACGTTGTAGAGTTCAAAATCTGCGTCGACATTGTTTTTGACCAGTTTCCAGTCGTTATCTAACCACATCAAGCCGCCACTGGCGCGAAATCCCATGGGCTTCTCTCGTCGCATAGGCTCGGATTTGAATACCTTGGTCAGCGAGATGCCGTCATGCACGTTGTTGATGGTGCTAGGGTCAAGTCTGGCAACATCCATGAGTGTGGGGAATATGTCGACAGTCCCCGAGGGGAAATTGGAAACACGAGGCTCGATACCAGCAGGCCACTCGATGACGGCAGGGACCCGCAATCCGCCTTCGTAAAAGTCCTTCTTGAAACCGCGTAAGTGTCCGGTTGTGTCTGGATGCACCCCCAGGTACGTGCTCTTTGGCGTAACTATATCGATGTCTGGCAACCCGCCATTGTCGCTGTTGAACCAGATGAGCGTGTTGTCCGCGATCTTCAAATCCCGAAGCCCCTGGCGCAAAGCTCCGATTGAGCGGTCCATGGCGACAAGTTCACCGTGGTGATCGGCGGAGCCCTGATCAACAAGAGGCGTGAACGGTTTGGCATCGGCTGGCAGTGCCTCGAACGGACGGTGTGGAGAGGCATACCAGATCACAACGAACACGGGGTTACCGTTCGCTACTTCGTCGTCGATAAACTTTAGCGCTTCATCAACCAGTACTTCGGAGCCCTCGCCCGTGAAAAGCTCACGCCGACCATTGCGGCTCAACTCGGGATTGAGATTGAACTGATTAGTTTCACTGAGCCAATAGTCAAATCCCAGCGCGCCCGGGTTGTGAGGGTCATCGCTGGGTAACGGATGGTCAGGCGTTTCGACCGCATTGAGGTGCCATTTGCCGAAGTGCGCCGTAGCATATCCCGCCTGCTGAAACGCTGACGACAGCATCTTTTCCTGCTTGTTGATGGCCATGCCGACCACCGCGGCGCCGGTACGATCGTTGTTACGACCGGTCATGACGGATGCCCGCGTTGGCGTGCAACTCGGAGCGCCCGCATAAAACCGGTCCAGGCGAAGCCCGTTTGCGGCCATGGCGTCAAGGTTTGGGGTTTTCAGCATGGGATGTCCGTAGTAGCCGGTTTGCGCCCAACCCATGTCGTCTGCCATCACAAGTATCACGTGAGGGCGATCGACCTGCGCGTTGGTCACCATCGCTAGTAGGAATGAGACAAGAATAGGAAACTTTTTCATCTTTGGTCGAAATCTCCTCTCGGAAGTCGTGACGAGTGTATGACGCGATCCTGTTGCTCCGAATTTGGTTGAATGGTCGATTGGCCTTCGACGCTTTGCGTAGCTTTGAAATAGCCATCCATTGCGTCCGGAGGGTCTGTCTTGTGGTACAGCAAAATCATTCGATCGTTACGACACCTTTGTCGCCGTTAACGGTGATCAACTGTCCATGGACGAGCCGTTGGGTCGCATCGCCAACCCCTAGGACTGCCGGTATTCCGTATTCGCGTGCCACGATTGATCCGTGTGCGAGGATGCCGCCGATGTCAGTTACCAAACCCGTCGCATGCGGAAAGAGCT
>JAYGFA010000034.1:0-43157 GCA_046582115.1 Pseudomonadales bacterium
CACGCGAGCGGATTCCTATTTAGCCTTGCTCCAGGCGGGGTTTACCTAGCCAGACCTGTTACCAGAAGCCTGCGGTGCGCTCTTACCGCACCCTTTCACCCTTACCATACATAGACTATATGGCGGTCTACTCTCTGTTGCACTTTCCGTGGGCTCGCGCCCCCCAGGCGTTACCTGGCGCCTTGTCCTATGGAGCCCGGACTTTCCTCTGACAAACGATCATGCCAGCGATTGCCTAGCCGACTCGTATACGAGCGTACTATCCATTACTCGCGAGGGCTAGAGCCCTGCTATACACATACGCTCGCTTCTCCCCGGTGATTTTGGCAGCCAATCTTGCTGCTTGTGCTGGAGCGAGCTCGGCCAATAGAACTTGGAGCATCGAGTCAACGTCAGGCCGGATAGGAGCTGCCCCACCAAGAAGACAAACTATCTCGCCACGAACGTGTTCGCTCGATGCGATTTCATCGCGAACGCCTTCCACACTACCAAAATAAAGACTCTCGTGAATCTTCGTGAGTTCGCGGGCGACAAAAATTTGTCGCCGATTCGCTTCAAGCTTACAAAGGGCCTCCAAGGTGTTTGAAAGTCGCCGAGCAGTCTCAAAGAACAATATTGAACTGCCATCGTTCAATAGTTTCTTTAGTCGGTTCTCTCGAGCTTTAGCCCGTGCGGGAATAAATCCTGCGAACCTAAAATCATGGGTTGGAATAGGTGACAGGGACAAAATCGTCGAAATTGCCGACGGGCCGGGGACGGGGATAATCCGGATTTTGTGTTTCCACAGCGTACGTATCAACTCAAAACCCGGGTCACAAATAAGCGGCGTACCTGCATCCGATACAAGGGCTACGTCGCAACCTTCATTTAATACAGCAAGAACACGCGCAGTCGCCTTTTCCTCGTTGTGTTCATGCAAGGAGATAAGGTCCGATGATTGAACGTTCAAAGCGCTCAAAAGCTTGCGGCATCGTCTAGTATCTTCACACGCAATGACTTCAACGTGTTCCAAAACTGATATCGCTCGCTCACTTATGTCGTGGAGGTTGCCAATAGGGGTCGCGACAACATATAAGATTCCATACCCTTTGCTCATGGTATTTCCTGTTCGCCTAACCGCATTCTTCATTCTAGGAGTCACGAGCTGTCAAATCACACCGCCCGAGAGCATCGAAAAAGATCAATATTCCCTTCCATCGAACCTGGAATTACAGATTCGACAAGCCGCGAAGGCTACGAATTCGGCTGAAACTGTACGAATTTTTGTTTCTGCGGCACGACTTTTATCGACTCAGAATGCAACAGAACGGTCAAAATCCATTATTGCGCGGATTAAAAGCGATCCCAGTCTTTTTAGTTATCTAAGTCCATCGGACCGCTTCGAAGTGGAGCTGGTCGATCTAGAGTTGGACTACCGGGACGCAAATCCTCGCTACAAAAGCGATTTGCTAAAGCGATTGGAAGTTCTTGTCCCAACAAGCGTCGCGCAAGAAATTTCGGGATTGGAGCTGGCGGCACGAATTCGAATCTCCATGGAAGATCACGTCGGCTTCGTGAGAACTCTAGTAACACTTAGCTCCTACCAGGGTGGCAATGGAGAGGAACTTTCCGTAAGAATCTGGTCCTCAATAAAAAAGGTACCTCTAGGATACGCCGCGACTCTCGCCGCAAATGCTGACACCGAAGATGAATTCGCTTGGTGGGATCTTGCTGCAAAATTCCTTAGCCCATTAACTCCCACGTTGCAGCAGCGCGGCTGGGATTCTTGGCGAGCGGAAAATCCCAGCCATCTTGCGAACAAGCATCCTCCATCAGAAATTTCGATACGATCGAAAGAGCCGGCAACTGTAGCGCTTCTTTTGCCTCAAAGTGGACCACTCGCCGAAGCCGCTAGGGCCATTAGAGATGGCTTTATCGCGGCATATTGGTCTACACAGGTAACTGGCGAAATCGAGGGGATTCGACGAAAGAAAATTCTAGTTTATGACACTTCTGGAAATCGGATGGCAGACATTGTTTCTAGGGCCCAAGCAGATGGCGCCCAAATACTGTTGGGTCCCTTATCGAAATCCAATGTTCATTCGATGATTACGCTAAAAACAGCTATCCCCGTCATAGCGTTTAACCGAATCAGCCCAACGCTCCTACAACGACAAATTAGAACGGATGCGTTTTATAGACGAATTCCCCAGTTATCTCTTGCTGTTGAGGACGAGGCCGTCGAATTAGCAAACCGTATTAGTAGCCAGGGCTTAACCCGAATAATCGTTTTTCGAGGCGACACCTCATGGTCGGACAGGGCGTATATAGCTTTTACTAACTCAGTACCGAGCAGCGTGAAATTAGTAAGTATCACGACTTTCGCCAATTTAAAAGACGTAACAAGCGAAGTGGGTCGCGCCCTGGACATCGACGAAAGTATTGCGCGCTATACAAATGTCGAAAGATTAGTGAAGCGAGAAATCAAGTTTACCCCTAGGCGAAGAAATGATCTGCATGCAGCCGTGGGGTTCATAGGGCCCAGGGAGTACGAATCATTGGCAGCCGCTTTAGACTTCCATTTTGGATCCGACATACCACTTTACGTCACTTCTGCCGCACTGAGGTCAGATGTCCCAATTAAAAAGAAAAGCGGAACACAGTTTATAGCTCTACCCCTGACACTGTTTTCCTTTCCACTTAAATACGACGTAGAAAGCGCATTTCCCGCGGCCAAGCAGACTCCTTCTTTCTACGCACTCGGGATCGATGCGTTTCGACTTGCTAACCGGTTTGAGCTGCTTCTCGCCGGAGTATCTATTCCGGCAACTACAGGTAATCTTGTACTTAGTCGCAACGGTTTCATTCTGCGAACACCCGCTTGGGGTCGAATCAGGAATAATTTACGACTCGCACGCCAGCTCTCCATTGGCGATTAATAGAGCAACTGTTCATCAACTCTATGCGTACGAAACTGTTTTGCGCGCTTGGCTACATTAAAATGGACTGCCCAACGGATTCTAGTATTACCTGCAATGGAGATATACGACTTTATTCTTATGTGAATTAATTTGGTAAAAAGGAACCCTTTCCATATTCGTTGGATCTGCCAAAAACATCCGTTTTCATTGACCGAACTTGTAATTGGTTGTCAATCTATATAGGGCGAATACATGTGCCAACGAACACACCGACCCGACAAACAGTTAATGAGGCTTCCTATGTCTGTTAAACCCAACGTGATCAGCTTACTTTCGGTTTTGATTGTCCTCAGTTCGTGCAACTCCTTGAGAGACGTCACAACATCGCGCACTCCAGGCAGAGTGATTGACGACGGGTTTATCCAACGAATCGCTCATCGGCAAATCAGAAAACTCGAACCAAAAATTCATTCCGGCAACATCTCAGTTCATTCGTTTAATCGGCTAGTTCTCTTGACTGGTCAGGTCGAAAACTCAGTGCTGGTTACATTGGCTGAATCGGCTGTCCGCAAAATCCGTATTGTAAAATATGTTCACAATGAAATTTCGGTTAGCGGCCCAACAAGTCTGACCGTCCGTGCGAGCGACGCGTTGGTCTCGACGAAGGTGCGGTCAAAATTGTTAATAACGCGAGACGTGAACTTGAACCGATTTAAGGTGGTCACCGACAACGGAGTGGTTTTCTTGATGGGGTTAGTTCCCCGAGACGAAGCGAATCGTGCAGTTGAAGCGATACGAACGGTTTTCGGTGTTCAGAAAGTCGTCAAAGTGCTCGAGTACGTTGATTGAATCAACCTGACGCTTGGTGAATACGGGTGCCATCGACATGAGCGCGAATAGTTGAACCATTATCCGGAACGGTGCGCCGCTCAACTGCACACAAACCCGCTTTTGTGCATATTCGGCTTTTACTCGCGCATTTCCTCTTCGGATTCTGTAAGGCTCTCTTGAAACGTTTCACGCTCGAACATATCGTTCATGTATCGTTGCATCGGTTTCAGTTGACGAACTGACATTTTCAAATCCAGTGCACTCAACCGCCACAGAATAGGCGCGACAAAACAATCCACCAGGGTGAAGTCGTCGCTCATGAAAAATGGTCGATCGGAAAATACGGGGGCAATGGCTACAAGGCTTTCTCGCAGTTCTTTACGAGCCTTATCCAGTGCCGTCTCGCGTCCCCTTCCCGCCAAGAGCACGTCCACTCTCCCACTCCAATCAAGTTCGATACGATGCATCACCAAACGGCACTGAGCGCGCGCGACGGGATAGACAGGTAACAATGGAGGATGCGGAAACCGCTCGTCCAAGTACTCCATAATCACAGAACTTTTATATAAAACTAGATCTCTATCCAAAAGAGTCGGAAGAGTTCCATATGGGTTGATTTCCAAAAGATCCTCGGGCTTATGCGACAGGTCAACATCTACGATATCGACGGCTACCCCTTTTTCACACAAAACCATGCGTACACGGTGACTGTAATGATCCGTTGGGTCAGAGAACAGCGTCATTGACGCCCGTTTTGTAGCGAAGCTCATACTATTTCCGATCCCGGAATCTACCGCGTTTCAGCACGCACAATGACTCAATAGCATTCCTACGCTATCTGCGAAGGCCCGACGTCTAACGCTTCGAGTATTGCGGTCGCTTTCGCGCCTTTCGAAGCCCAACCTTTTTTCGTTCTACCTCTCGAGCATCACGAGTCAATAGTCCCGCTTGTCTAAGGGGTACTCGTAATTCTTCATCGTAATCGACCAAAGCCCTCGCTATTCCGAGTCGGATAGCTCCCGCTTGACCCGATCCACCTCCGCCTTCGACCGTTATCCGCATGTCAAATCGATCAACGGATTCCGCAACATCTAACGGTTGTCGGATTATCATGCGCGCCGTTTCACGCCCAAAATATTCATCAAGGGTACGATTATTCACTAGAACTCTACCCGTCCCGCTTTGGAGAAACACTCTCGCAGTAGAGCTCTTACGACGACCGGTCCCGTAATTCCAATCACTCATGTTTTAGCGTAGCACCGTCGTTTTCGGCTGCTGCGCATCGTGCGGATGCGTATCACCAGCATAGACTTTTAGCTTACGGAAAACTGCACGGCCCAAAGGATTCCTAGGCAGCATTCCCTTTACCGCCCGCTCCAATATCTCTTCGGGCTTCGCTTCGCGCATGTTCTTAATCGTCGTGCTTTTTATTCCCCCAGGATATCCACTATGCCTGTAATAAATTTTTTTCGTCTCCTTGTTCCCACTAACACGGATCTTTTCGGCATTTACCACAATAATGTAATCACCGGTATCCACATGCGGCGTATATTCGACCTTGTGTTTACCTCTCAGGCGTCGCGCGATTTCGCTTGCTAAGCGCCCAAGCGTCTGACCCGCAGCATCAACGACAAACCAGTCATGCATGACATCCTGTTGACGCACGCTTACCGTCTTCATTTCGGGACCCGGAGGACAGGGAGCGCGAATCTTAGTTCACGCCCTATTCGTTTACAACTCTCGCCAAGTATCAAGAGCAATTGCTATGGACGATGCGGGCGCGACAGATACGCGTTGGATCACATCTCCATAATGCGACTTCGAGTACGTTCGAATTCGCGAGAGAGCCTTGAACCGCTGTACAAATTTGCAGCCTTCACTGACGCGTTAAAAAGGACCTTCACGCCTCGATCGTAGAATTCGTCAACTAAAATCACGAAGCACCGCGCCTGATCTTCACATTCCTCATTTAGCTGATAAATTCCCCAACGGACGACTGTGTGGAAAAGCCGCGCGATCTCGATGTAGTCATTCGCACTGCGCGGTCCGTCACAGAGGGTCGAAAACTCCAACCCTGCCACGCCAGCTGCCCTGCAACGAACTGCTATATCACGACCGTTGTCCATTACATGTCCACCGATCGTAATGGCCCCTCCAGCTAATGTTGCAAACTCAGCTTTGGAGAATTGATCGTCAGTGCCCACAACTCGATATATCGCATGCTTCCGCAGGAAATTCAGGCGTTAGTCTGTCCCCGACTCCAGTCTTTCTACTCTCATGCGACGCTCAATAAGCGCAATTGCCCGTAAAAATCGACTTCGCTGTAAGCCATGCTCCTATAAGTCGCGCGGCGCGACATTGGACGTAGCTACCAGCGTAATACCGTTCGAGAAAAGAGCATCCAATATACGAGCGAGTATCATCGCGTCACTAATATCGGAAACAAAAAAACTCGTCGAAGCAAATTGCCCGGCTAGAACTAACAAATCGGGTAGCCACCGCCTTGGTGGGATCCGTACTACCCTCCAACGACGTTAGTTCTTCGTGGACACATCGCAAAAAGTGGTGGAAATGCAGTCGTTCGGATATGTTTGGTTGCAGTGATGCGTGAAACAAATCCACCAAATAGGTTTTACCACACCCTACTCCACCCAGAGATAAAGCCGCGTAATCGAACCACGAACGTTAAGACCTAGACCTAATTTAGTGAGCGATAAGAGAGGAGATGAACAACGACCCTTAATTGTGTCGTGGAGGTCTGTCAAAACTTCGACAATTCTTCGTTGATGAAGGTCGTCAACATAACCGGCTTCAATATTCCCCTCGAATCGTGTGTCCGGACCGGTTACTTCTTGTTTGTCTGGCGCCGATTCTCTAGTAGATCGTTCAAATTACAAGAAGGGCTCGGGTGAGGAATTGGGTCATTCCCGTTATTACGGCTTCACTTCGAGGGATCCTCACAAGTGACTGTCGCATACAAAAACCGCGAAACTGCGTACATCGCATCATTTGGCATTAATTCAAGTATCTTCGCCACGAGCGCGCGCCGCCGCTGAGTGCGCAGTAAATCCCTCCGCTTCAGCAAGCGTCGCTGCAATCCGACCTATTTTTTTAGCACCTTCCCGTGAACATCGGATAATCGAACTACGTTTCTGGAAATCTCGAACGCTGAGTCCGGAAGCGTAACGTGCTGAACCAAACGTCGGCAGGACATGACTTGGTCCCGCCGAATAATCTCCCAATACTGCCGCGCTATATCCACCCATAAATATAGCGCCTGCGTGTCGAACGAGTGGCAACAACACGTCAGGTTCAGACACGGCAAGCTGAAGGTGTTCCGGCGCAAAGCGATTGACAAGCGAAATTGCATCTTCCAGGTCATGACACTTTATAAAGACACCACGATTCGAAATTGACCTTTCAATTATTTCCCGTCGCTCAAGACTGGGTATCAACTTTTCCATCTCGTGATGTACCGCATCAAGATACTGTCCGTACGGACATATCAGAATTGCCTGTGCAGTCAAGTCGTGCTCCGCCTGAGCGCACAGATCCAAAGCTGTCCAACGAGCGGAAACAGAGCCATCAGCAACTATCAGAATTTCACTCGGCCCGGCGATAGCATCAATTCCCACAGGCCCGTATACCAATCGTTTGGCCGCCGCAACAAATGCTCCCCCGGGGCCCACAATCTTATCTACCGACTTAACGGTTTCCGTTCCATACGCGAGTGCAGCAATCGCTTGCGCTCCACCAATCGTGTATATCCGATCGACTCCCGCCACGTGCATTGCTGCCAGTACGTGGCGACTACATTCGCCCATCGGGGCCGGCACTACGGCGGTTATCTCCTCGACTCCAGCAACACGCGCAGGAATTACTGTCATAAGAACTGAAGACGGGTACGCCGCCTGGCCGCCCGGAACGTAGACGCCGACATGTTGTAGAGCCGTTACTCGGTACCCAAGAAAATTACCGTGCTCGTCCTCAATCTCAAAAACTTCGTCACGCTGTGCCTTGTGGAATAACCTTATCCGTGACGCAGCCTCGTCAAGAGCTTTTCTATCCGAGTCGACAAGTGTCTCGTACACTTTACGACATTGATCGAGAGAGACCATTAACTGCTCCATCGACGCAACTTCGAAGTGGTCATGCTCAGCAGTTAACGCTAGGAGAGCGCTGTCACCATCAACCCGGACTCTTTCAATGATGGTTTTAGCCCCGATTTCGACTGCCGCGTCTTCTCGAGCCTCCCAAGCGAGAAGATTTTCTATAAGACTCTCGAATTCAGCGTCGTCCTTATCGATTTTTACTATGTTGACCAAGAACTCTCCTTTACTTCACCGCGACGCAAGGCGTTGAACATCTGCTCCAACTAACCGCAATTTTTCCTCAATACACTCGTACCCCCTGTCTATGTGGTAAATCCTGTCCACTACGGTCTCACCATCTGCGACCAAACCTCCAATAACCAAGCTGAATGATGCCCGCAAATCTGTCGCCATCACCGGAGCTCCCTTTAGTCCGGTTACCCCATTTACGACCACGGTGGTACTGCCGTCGAACGATATGTCAGCACCCAACCTCACCAACTCATGAACATGCGTGAAGCGGTTTTCAAATATTGTCTCGGTGATACGGCTGGTACCCTTACTAATGGCATTAAGCGCAACATACTGCGCTTGCATGTCCGTCGGGAATCCCGGATAGGGCTGCGTACAGATGTTTACAGCAGTCAGATCGCGAGCCCTCGCATCTATTCTTATCCAATCCTCACCCACCGTGATCGAAGCGCCGCTTTCTCGAAGTTTTTTAGTAACGGCATCTACGTGCTCAGGACAAGTATTCCGAAGCAAGAGTTCCCCTTGAGTGGCAGCTCCAGCAATTAAATACGTCCCTGTTTCTACCCTATCGGGGGTGATTCCGAATTCTGCGCCATGGAGCGACTTTACGCCTTCTATCGTTAGAGTATCCGTACCAGCTCCTTCGATTCGCGCACCCATCGCCTCTAAACACGCGGCAAGTTCTGTCACCTCCGGTTCACGCGCTGCGTTACAGATAATGGTTTCGCCACGTGCGAGCGTGGCCGCCATCATCAAATTTTGGGTACCTCCGACTGTTTTCACGTCCATGACTATTTTTGTTCCGGTCAATCCTTTTTTTGCGTCTGCAACGACATAACCCTCTTGAATTTGAATGTCAGCGCCTAGCGCCGAAAATCCTTTGAGGTGCTGATCGACAGGCCTAGGACCAATCGCACAGCCTCCTGGTAGGGATACTTCGGCATGGCCGTACAGGGCCAACAATGGCCCAAGAACAAGGAAAGACGCCCGCATAGTTTTAACCAGATCGTACGGCGCCCTAAGATTCACGATATCGCGCGTATGAACTTCTACCGTCATATTTTCTTCAACCGTGACATCAACGCCTAAAGTTCCAAGGAGCTCGATCATTGTGGTCACGTCATTAAGGTGGGGGACATTCGCTATTCGTAGCGACTCCTCCGACAAAATAGATGCCGCAAGAATCGGCAGGGCAGAATTCTTGGAACCCGAAATAGTGATCGCGCCTCTTAAGGGATTTCCGCCCCTTATCAGCAATTTATCCACTAAATTCTCTCTAACCTGATTGGTTAACGACCGCGCGGGGGGTGTGCCTGAATTGTAACCGCATGCAAAGCCCCAGACTCAATGAGGTCGCCTATGCAGCGGTAGACCTTCTTTTGACGTTCGACACGAGACAGTCCTTCAAAAACATCAGCAATAACGCGAATGGATACACGATTACCATCCACATCGACTGTAATCTCTTCCGCACACGTAAATTCAGCTTCAAGCCTATTTCTGACATCGCCCTCCATATTATGTTTCACGTCTCAAATTATGTGACCGACCCTCTGAGACCGAGCTCGCTCGTACACACTATAACAGCGCGGTAATTGACTGTTCGAGAGTATTGTTGCAATCCTTCTCACTTCTCTTCGAAACATCCCACACTCATTGTGTTGCAGTTGACCGCCATTCTTGTCGTCGGACTGATACTCCTCGTATGGAGCGCCGAACGTTTCGTATCCGGAGCAGTCGTCGTCGCAGCCAATCTTGGAGTTTCAAAAATTGTGATCGGCCTCACGATTGTTTCGATCGGTACTTCAGCTCCCGAGATACTTGTCGCCATCGCGGCATCACTGGAAGCCGCTCCGAAACTAGCCATTGGAAACGCGATTGGATCGAACATTGCCAATATCGGCCTCGTGCTTGGTGCAACGGCCATTGCGGCTCCAATACCTTTTGACCCGCAATTAATCAAGAACGAATTGCGCTGGCTCATCGGTGCAACTCTGCTCGCACTATTTTGTCTCGCTAACCTGTACCTCGGATGGGTGGATGGGCTGATTTTGTTGGCAGGACTCGGCCTAATTCTCTATCGAATGCGTTCCAAACAGCGTCTGCAACCGGAACTATTAGAGATCGTGAGCGAGGAACTTCCGGAAACACCGCCTATGCCCACGCGGAAAGGGATACTTTGGCTCACGATAGGGTTGCTGCTTTTACTTTTTTCAGCCGAGATTGTGACATACGCCGCGGTGGAAATCGCCGGACTCCTAGGTATTGACGAGCTTATTGTGGGTCTAACGATCGTGGCCATCGGCACCAGCTTGCCCGAACTTGCCGCGAGCGTCAGTGCGGCTCTCAAAGGGCATTCTGACATCGCCATCGGCAACATTATCGGATCAAACATTATTAATGTTCTTGGCGTCCTCTCCGTACCTGCGTTGATGTATCCAATCGAAATTGATCCCGTCGTTCTATGGCGGGATTACGGCCTAATGACGGCGTTGACCCTTGCACTTATCCTATTTGCTCACTGGCGCAAACTTGTTTCGCGGCTTGAGGGAGCTCTAATGCTTACTGTCTGGTTAGGCTATAACCTAATCCTTTATTTACAGGCCTCAGGATGAACAAAAGTCTTAGGACCAAGTTAGCTAGCACTGAAATGCTTATTCTCGATGTAGATGGAGTCCTTACCGACGGGCGACTTTTCTACGGATCCGGCGGGGCTGAAATGAAGGCTTTCAACGTACACGACGGTTATGGACTCAAGAAACTGCAGCAGGAAGGTATCTCAATTGCTATCGTTTCCGGACGCACGTCGGACATTGTCGAGAAAAGAGCCAACGAATTAGAAATTCGTTTTCTATTTCAGAACGTCGCTCATAAAAACGAAATTCTCGCAGAACTGACCCGAAAAAGTGGCATTGACCCTCGACACATGGCCCACGTCGGGGATGACGTACCCGACCTGGCTTTATTCGATAGCGTCGGTCTCGGGATTGCTGTCGCTGACGCGCGGTTGGAAGTACAAAAAAATGCCGATTTCGTCACAAAAGCAAAGGGAGGCGAGGGTGCAGTGCGTGAAGTCTGTGAACTTTTACTCGCGTGCCGTTCTAACGCAAACCAATGATGCGATGGTACCTGGCCGCTGGGTTCATGGTCGCCATATTCGTCGTTTTGTGGGGGTTGGAAATCCAAGAAGTACGGCAACGTGTCTTACCTCGAGAATTGTCGGAGCTACCCAATCTTTATCTTGAAAATGCGAATGTAAGCGAATTTAACTCGGCGGGGTTAAGCCAATACACGCTATCGTCAGACGCCATTAGCCAGCATACGGCGACGGGACGATCGACACTAGTGCGACCGTCTTTGACCTTCCATCAGCCCGGTGAATCTCCCTGGCATATTGACGCCGACCTGGGAGTCATCGAAGGGAATGTAAGCGATGTCGGATCGCTACCCGATGATAAAGTCGGGTCTACACCGTCTATTCGTTTCACCGGTCAGGTGCGGCTTTCAAGACGCGATAACGATCAAGAATTCATAGAGTTTCGGAGCGAATCATTGCGGATTTTTCCGGAACTAAAACGTGTTGAATCGAACGAGCCTGTTATGATCGAGACATCTTCAAGCAACGCTCGCGCCGCGGGTTTCGAATGCGACCTTGAGCAAAACTACTTGCAACTTCGATCCTCGACGAAACAGCGAGTTCACGTTGTCATCCATCCGCAAACGCGGATTTGAAGTCATTGCTATTTGTTGTTACTTAACCTCTCTCTCCACCCTCTCTGCGTCAGAAGATACGGAAGCTCCAATCCATATTCGTGGCGACGATTTGCGCGGAAACATGACGACACGCACCGTGGTCAGTGGTTCAGTAACATTGGATCAAGGGAGCATTCATGTTGAGGCGGATTCGATGACCATCGATTGGTCAGGAGGCGAAGTTCAAAGAATCACGGCCAGCGGGGATCAAGCTCACTTTACGCGAACTAATAGTCAGGACCAATACGCCATTGATGCACGCGCGCGCACCATTATCTATGACCGCAAACTCAACCAAATCGAACTTCAGGGCGAGGCGCGTCTTAGACAACAAGAAAACCTATTTCGTGGCGACAAAATTCTCTACGACATCAGTGCCGGCTTAGTGAAGGCGGATTCTGGAAAGTCAGGAAGAGTTGAACTCATCTGGCGCCCTCGCGAATAAGTTTTCAATGTCTATCCTGCGCGCAGCTAACCTGCATAAACGTTATCGTGGTAAACCGGTGGTTAACGATTTGTCCATTCATGTCTCGAGTGGAGAAATCGTTGGACTTCTAGGACCCAACGGTGCGGGAAAAACCATCAGTTTTCATATGGTTGTGGGGCTGGTCCGATTGGACAGCGGTACAGTCTCTATCGATGACCGCAACCTCTCGGATGCACCCATGCACCAACGCGCGCGTGAAGGTCTAGCTTACTTGCCCCAAGAACCGAGCGTTTTTCGAAAATTATCGGTCGAGAACAATTTGCACGCCATCATCGAACTGAGGAATGATCTCGACAAGTTGCAGCAACGAGAATTAGCCGAACAACTTCTTCTAGAGTTTCATCTCCATGAGATTCGCGGGGTAATAAGCGAAAGACTTTCTGGCGGGGAAAGGCGTCGATTGGAATTTGCTCGCGCGCTCGCCAATCAGCCACGTTTTCTCCTGTTGGACGAGCCATTTGCCGGGGTCGACCCAATTTCTATTGACGACATCAAAGCAGAAATTCGCAAACTTGCAACGCGTCAAATCGGCGTACTCATTACCGACCACAATGTCAGAGAAACCCTAGATATCTGTGATCGAGCATACATCGTCAACGAGGGCCAGATCATTGCGGATGGGACGGCAGACAACGTACTATCAAATGAGATGGTCCAGCGAGTCTACCTAGGGCGACGGCTTTCTATTTGATCTGCGAATAGTAAATAGCTAGTAACCCCATTGACCCGGGTGGCGTATGAAACAAATTCCCTCAATTAGGGCCAGGCAACGGTTCAAGGCCACACCACAGCTACGACACGCGATCGGGTTGTTACAACTCTCGGGTGACGAACTTCGGCTCGAAATTCAGCACGCTGTCGAATCAAATGCACTGCTCGAAATCGAAGAAAATAACTTTCAGCAATTTAGTAACGATGTTTTTGATCTAAACGTCCATCGAGATAACGAGTCTTCAATAACCGATTCAGATAGGCCGAATACAATCCTTTTTGAGGACCATGACGATCTATATGCTGAGGACAATTCGGGCAGTGATCGATATTCGTTACCACCTCTTGAACTGCCCGATATCGATAGGTCTCGGGTGGACGCCTATGAAGTGGCCGATAATTCAGTATCGCTAACGGACCATCTGACCTGGCAAATAAATTTCGCTTCGCTCACTGATACACAAGATGCGATAGCCCGCACAATCATCGACGAAATCAATAACGACGGCATGCTGCAAACCACTTTGGAGGATATTGCATTCAGCCTTCATCCAGAAGTAAACGTGGGCCTAGTCGAAATCGAGAAAGTCCTGAATATTATTCAAACGTTAGATCCGCCTGGCGTGGGTGGCAGAAATCTGCAGGAATGTCTGTTGATACAACTGCAAATGCTTTCTGACGACACCAATTCAAAAAGAGTCGCGATCCGGTTAATCGCCGATCATTTTGATGTTCTCGCCTCACAAGACTTCAATCGTCTTTCCCGCATTTTGAGCTTGTCGAGGAATGAGTTACTTGAAGCAATTGACGTAGTCCGATCTTTAAATCCAAGACCTGGCTCAATAATTGGTTCAACTATCACTGAATACGTCAAACCCGACGTGATTGTCCGCGAGGAAAAGGATCGATGGCTCGTTGAACTAAACCCGCGGGTTACACCGTTAGTACGAATTAATCCTGTTTACGCTCAACCTTCAACCAGCTCGAAGCAATTTCCGTCAAATAATTACGTTCGCGAAAATTTGAGACACGCGAAACTATTTCTCCAAGGGCTGGAGCATCGGAATTCAACCCTGGTTAACGTCTCTAAATGTATTGTCGAGCACCAACAAGAATATCTTACGCACGGTTCGAGTGCGATGAAGCCCTTAACACTAGCCCACATCGCATCCGAATTAGGAATACACGTATCTACAATTTCGCGCGTCACGAGCCGCAAATACCTAATGACGCCCCAGGGGTTACTGCCACTTAAGTACTTCTTCTCTAACAACGTCCCAACTACCAGTGGGGAAGCAGTAGCTAGTACCGCAGTCCGAGAATTGATACGGAACGCGATAAAGAATGAAGAAAGACAAAGTCCGCTAACGGACAACGTAATCTGTAACCTGCTCGAGACCAATGGTATTAAAATCGCCCGACGAACTGTCGCAAAATATCGCGGAATCATGGCTATTCCGAGCTCTAATGAACGCAGACGGGCCTATTGGGGCGATCGGGGTTTCGGCACAGCGGAATGACATGGTTGGTTTAAAAAGTGTCAACTGTCGGTGATTGACTTCCTATCGATTTTACCGATCAGCTGCGTACGGCGAGACGTAGCCGTCGCTTCGAAAAAGGCTTCTCTTGAGGCGGCAGCAGAGCTAATCGCCGCTACCCAAGAAGGAGTCGGTGCGCGTCACTTACTTGAGACCTTGATGGCGCGGGAAAAGCTTGGTAGCACCAGCCTCGGAGACGGCATCGCGATTCCTCACTGTCGGTATCCCGACTGTCAACGGCCCGTTGCGTCTCTGTTATGCCTGTCGAACCCTGTTGGCTTTGACGATCAAGACGTCGACCTTCTCTTCATTCTCGTTGTACCCGAACAGGAAACCCGCCTACACCTTGATCTCCTGGCTATTCTGGCAAGGGTCTTCGACCAACAACCTAATGCCCAGGAGCTGCGAAAAACACAAGACAATCAAGAACTGTACGAAGTTTTTCAACGCCATGTTGCCGAGGCCTTGGCAGAATGAAACTGATCGTCATCAGTGGAAGGTCAGGTTCAGGGAAGAGCACCGCGCTTAACGCCCTCGAAGATGAGGGTTTCAGTTGCATTGACAATTTTCCCGCGGGACTGCTTCAAGCACTTATTCAATCAAATCTCGAGGCGGAAACCGTCCAGGATCTCGCGGTCTGTATCGATGCGCGTAATGCTCCATCAGATCTCGCACGACTGCCCGAAGGACTCAGAGCGCTCGATCAGGTCAATCTGGATATTCAAGTCATATTTCTCGACGCGCTTGCCGATACTTTGATGAAACGATTCAGCGAGACTAGGCGTCGACATCCGCTCACCCAGAGGACCAAAGATTTACGTCAGGCTATCGATACAGAAAGAGACCTACTGGCTGCCGTTTCTGAAATCGCTGATCTACAGATAGACACGACAACTTTGACTCACGCAGGCCTTGTTGCGTTGATTAAGGCTCGCGTCATTGACAAATCCACTAACAGCATCTCGCTTCTTTTCCGGTCTTTTGCTTTTAAGAACGGTGTTCCTATCGACTCGGATTTCGTTTTCGACGCCCGTTGTTTGCCCAATCCGTACTGGCAAAAGGACCTCCGGTCTCTGTCCGGAATTGATCCGCCGGTGCGCAACTTTCTCGATTCACAACCGGTTGCCGCCCTTTTGGTTAAAGACATCTCTAGCTTCCTTGAAACTTGGCTATCCGAATTCGAAAAGAGCAATCGTGCGTATTTAACCGTGGCAATCGGTTGTACCGGTGGTCAACACCGATCGGTGTATGTAGTCGAAAAATTATCGATACATTTTTCTAAAAAGTATTCTGATGTATTAGTCCGACACCAGGAGACCGGCTCAACTACTGATGCGCTGCGTTAGCCTCCCTATCATTAATGAGCTTGGACTCCACGCACGAGCATCATCCAAATTCATCCGAGTAGCGCGCCAATTTCGGTGCAACATCGAGATTGGTCTTCGTCATGGTGAACTTGTAAACGCAAAAAGCATTTTGAATGTGTTAACTCTCGCCGCTGCTAAGGACACGGTACTTATATTACGAGTAGATGGAGAAGATGAGGACGATGCTCTTGACGCCTTAATATCGATAGTTGCCGACCGGTTTGGAGAGACTGAATAACGCAGCGACTTCGAGAGAGTTACCCTGCTCGGGATGGGCTCTCATTGTTCTTTTTCAACCTCAGTTCGCGTGCTTCTAGAATTATCCATGTCGGTGGTGAAAATACTCTCAAACTCCACCCGAGGATGATTCAATGTCCCGCTAATATGATATTTCCCACTCGAAAGACTTTCGATCTGGGCACCAAATATACGCCGCCCAAGTAACACGCCGACGCCTGCTGCTGGATTGGCAATCGCAATGTATGCCGCGTACCACGGCAAGCTATCCGAAACCGGAAGCGTAACAACGAGTTCGTTATCGAGTCTTCCGTCAGTCAAATTAACGGTACCGTTGATACGAAAAAGCAACCCATTACCTTCAACAAACATAGGCTCCTCGAACGCCAAAATGCCGGATTGGAAATTCATCCGAGCCTGTATTCGATTAAAGCTGATACCCTTAGATACCACGTCAGAGAAATTCCCAGTTAGCCGTCGGCCAATCGTCGAGTAATTCAACAATCCTAAAATACGTGCAATTCCGCCACCCTGCTCTATGTCTGGAAATCGACCATTTTTGATCTCCGAGACGAAGGATCCCTCGATGTCCTTGATTGCAAATGCAAGCGGAGATCCACGCCAGGTAAAGTCGCCCTCACCTAGGAACGATTCTCCTTCTACATTGAGCTCGAAGCCCCATTGAGAAAGCACGGACGCAAGGTCCAAACCGCGAATACTGCCGACAAAGCGCGTCCGATTAGTGGAACGAGTCCAAAACACTTCTCGATCCCCGCTGATCTCGATTCCTCGTATCTCAGCTTCCAACTCGAGTACGCGCAATCCATCGGGCTGAGGACGGAGGCTAAAACGCCAACTACCGTAATCGTTGACCAGCCCATTTTTGTCATTTACCAACACTCGACGGACGGTAATGTCCGCGGGCACAACCTTTTCAATCATATCGAGCGAAATTGGATCAGACGTTTCCGCATTCCCAACTGGATTGAAATTTGGGATTCGAATTTCGTTTACATCGACTTGCCACGGCTCGCCTAATTTCCGGACAAACGTTGCATCGATCTGGTCTGAAGACAGCTGGACTTCTACAGCGCCGGCAAACGACTGGCCAGAAACGATCGCATTCGTTAGTTCCACACCGCTCGCTCGAAGTGCATTTACTCGAAAATTGTTCAGTCGCCAACGGATCGGATTGTCTGAATCGACAAGATCCGAGTCGATTTCGAAAGATTTCAATCCGCCGGAAATAACCACATGTTCTTCGTTTTCCGACACAACGACCGCTGGTGTACCAACACCAACGGACCCTCGACTTATGTGACCGTCAGAAACGTGAGCCCACCCTGCGATCCCCCCGTGACGAAATGCCACCGATGAATACGAATCAAAGAATTGAATGTTTACGTCTAAAGATCGCGACACGTTCGCCGGTTTTCCCCATTCCTCCGGTAGCGATAGGTCAACCCCCACGAGATCCGAATTGAATGTCAGTTCAGGCGGTCGCGACGAATCTGGGAACATCGATAAGTTTGCGGAATACTCCATAGTCCCCGTCGCAATGCCCGTATCGTTTATTTCAAGCACCGCCAGCAAATCGGTCGCGTTTATCTGCCCAGTCAGTGCTACTCCCATGAATTCTTCTTGCGCGTTACTCCCCGAAGTGACGTCTATGTCGATGGGTGTATTGAAGAGATGCGCGGACAAATCGCTATTCACGATCGTGTGGGGAGAATGATATTCAACCGCGCCATTTAATGCGTCAAAACGCAGACCAAGATCGTTGATTGAGACCGCCGCGTTATTGAATTCAAAACTCAGCTTGAAGTCTCCTGGTTCTTTCATACGACCCTTCAACGGCAGTCGTAAACTGGCGCCAACACTGAGAGAACCGTCACCGACCAAACGATCACCAAGTATGGGAAACAATTCGTGGATGGGTGTTTCTTGCACGAACAATAACGCCCGAGCGAAAGGTATCACGACGTCCAAATTCGCATCGATATAGGAACCATTTGACGGTATCGAAACGTCCGCGTTAGTGACTTTCGTGTCGAAGCTCGTTGCTTCCCGCAACTCGACTCGACTCTCTCGGGCCGTAACCTCAAGTCGCCCGTCAGCACCAGAAACCAGCGGCCAGTCTTCATGGTAATCAATTGATACCGACTCAAAGTCCGCCAGAAGTTCAGCGCGTCTCAAAGGCAATCCTGGATAAATAACATTGCGACCGTGGTAAACGAATTGAACGGCCGAAACGGAACCGACATCTCGTAAACTCGTCGTCAGCCAAGGTTTCAGTCCTTGAGGTAGGCCGTTAGGGACATACTTCTTCGCTCTACTAACGTCCATTTCGGTCACGTTCGCAATCAGGGTGGTTTGATGATCGTTCCGGTCTTTCCTTGGCATGGAAATTCCGAAGCCCCCTGTGATTACGCTTCCATCAGCGGTAACGCTAAGGTCATCTCCACGAATACCGACGTGATCGCGCCCAAACCAAAAAACGACCGGGCCAAATGCCCTGTCAAACGACAGGGGGCCGTCAAAAACCTTGGGCAACATAATCGCTCCCGAGTCGGAAACAAGGTCTAGCCTGATCACATTTCCAGGGCCCCCTATTGATCCAGAAACGTTCTGAAAACCTGGCAGCCCTCGATAGCTCTTGAGGGACACCCGACTGAGTTGCGCCCCAAACGCGGGGCCCTGTTCATCTATATGAACGACAGCTTTTTGCAGATGGCCAGATGCATCTACTTGTCGAATCCAAAGGCTCACAGGGTGATCGCGACCATAGAGGTGGGTTGCCAACATCGATACATTGCGAAGGTCAATTACCGGACTAAACACCTCCAACCTATCGCGGGCATTCGTGACTATGGTCAGCGGCGAAAATTCCAAGTGGCTTGCCACGGAATCCAGTCGGACATTTTTGACCAACCCCCGGTATTCATCTCCTTGGAGGAGCCCCGTCAGGTTTGCAGAGGCAACAAATCTTGAGTCGTTGTCTATTCCGCCTTCGAACATTACATCGACGAAAAAAAGTTCCTCGGTTACGCCTTTTTTCCAGCCCCCTGTCACATTTAATTTGCCGGCAGGAAACCCGAGTATCTCAGCTAGGTTATCGTTAAAAGTAACGTCGGATAGCTCTATAAATCCGCGGCCGTGGCCACCACTCCCTCCCCAAAACGAGTCGCGAAATTCCAGCCCCAAACTACCTCTACAAGGCTCGCAGTTCTTACCGGAATCAATGGTAAGTGAGATGCGGCGATGTCCGTCGCGGTTCACGCCGGTAGCCCTGACAACGATGGATGCCGAGCTGCCGTATCGAAAACCTTCAAGTTTCGCTGAAACACGCACGTCTTCGCTATCGATTAGAAGACTAACGATGTCGAGGGTCTGCTGACTGGCTCCCTTAGCACCTCGCAAACGCCACCCTGACCCCATGTGCTCCAACCCAATGTAGGCTGATTCGACCGTCAACCTATTTGCGATAACGCGGTTGTAAAACAGACTCTTCAATAGGTCGAGTTCGAACAAGACATCTTCTAATCGTCCACCCACGAAAGTAATACGACGTGCCCTAAATATCGGATTGAGGTGCCTCCACCCACCATCAGCTCCTTCCATGGATACGTCATAGGAGACCAACAATTCGTTGATCGCGGGTTCCAGATCGCTGAGATTCGCAAAGAAAATTCGCCCCATGGCCTGAATCCCTGCAAAGAACATGAGCGTTGCGGCTATAAATGCGAGTGCAAATCTAAGCAAGCGACCCAACGTCTCGTCCCTATACCCGTTCGACTGGATTCAAAATAAGAAACAATCGATTTCCGGCCCACAATGTCGCAACAGCGATCTTAAACAAATGACCTTGTTTTCTTATGTGACGTCCCCTTTTGTTCCACTTGTTTATGTGGCTTCTAGACCAGGGAGTTGAATGAGTGTGAACTCGCCGAGCGCACAATCTTGTTCAACGTCAAAGCAAATTTCGCACCCCAACTCGGAGCTTAAATGTTCTAAGCGGGCCGATTCTTGACCAACCATTCGATCGATCACCTCTGGGCTAGTCCTGACCAGATAACCCGGTATGCGGCTGGGAGTTTTGACTTGCGCCTCGGTAGCAGCATGCAGCGCACGGAAGAGATCAAAACACGTGGTTTCGACACTCCTAACGATTCCTTCACCACTGCATCTCAAACAGGGTTCGGCCAGCTGTTCCGCCAGACTTTTTCGGGTACGTTTTCGGCTCAGCTCAACCAATCCAAACTCTGAAAAGTCTCCAAGTTGGACGCGACTTGGGTCGCCTTCAAATGCCTCCTCCAAAGCCTGCAGAACATCGCGTCGATGCGGCGCTTCATCCATGTCGATGAAATCCACCACCACGAGTCCTCCAATATTTCGCACTCGTAGCTCACGGGCAATCACCGTAGCCGCTTCCATATTGGTTTTAAACACGGTGTCTTCTAGATTCTTCGAGCCGACGAATCGACCTGTGTTCACATCCACCGTACACATCGACTCGGTGTCCTCAAGCACCAAATATCCACCTGACGGCAAAACGACTTCACGCGTCAATGCTTTTGCTAGCTCTTCGTCCAGCTTGTATTTTCGGTATTCACTATCGCTGGCTAGTGTTAGCCCCGGGATATATTCCGGCATGTAACTCGCCATGAAATCTTTGACCTGCGCAAGCGTGTCTTCGTCATTCACAATTACCGACTGTACCTCAGTATTAACGAGGTCTCGGACCGCGCGTGTATGCAGTGGAAGTTCTTGGTATACGACTTCGCCGTTTGCTACAGCTTGCGCCTTCTCGGTCACTTGTTGCCACGTACGTTCAAGATATTCGAGATCATCCTCAAGATCCTCGATAGGTGCCCCTTCAGCGACTGTACGAACGATATACCCGTGGCGACTCGACCTTTGATTACGAAACTCGTCCATCAAGTTGCGTAATCTTTCGCGTTCGGTTTCCTCCCTAATACGTTGGGACACGCCTATTCGATCGTTATACGGCATGAGCACTAAGTAACGACCAGCGACTGTCAGATTCGTAGTTAAGCGTGCGCCTTTACGTCCAATTGGATCCTTACTTACCTGCACCAGTAGAGACTGCCCCTCGTGTAAAACGCTGCGTATGTCTGATTCGTCATGAGATTGGCTGCTCGCACGTCGTTTTTCCGAATCAACGACCCGCACCGCGCTTGGAACTATATCTCGAACGTGCAAGAAGCCTGGGCGATCGCCCCCAAACTCAACAAAGGCAGCCTGAATACCTGGAACAACCCGATCGACTCGACCCCGATATATGCTACCTGTTAGGCTGTACCGGCCATCGCGTTCGATGTGCACTTCCCGCAGGATATGATCATTAAAGAGCGCGACACGTGTCTCATAATCGCTGACATCAATGACTAATTCTTGGTGCATCTGATCTGATCAGGTACGGTTTCGCCAGGTATCAATGCCAAACGAACCTAAAAGCTGTTCAGTTTCCACCAGGGGCAGCCCAATTACCGCACTGTAACTCCCGATTACTTT
Organism: Pseudomonadales bacterium; assembly: GCA_046582115.1. Taxonomy (GTDB): domain Bacteria; phylum Pseudomonadota; class Gammaproteobacteria; order Pseudomonadales; family Azotimanducaceae; genus UBA11889. Next base: position 21,703 of record JAYGFA010000034.1, read on the forward strand.
ATCCACAAATATACCGCCCACGCCCTGAAGGCCATAACCCCCGGCCTTATCGAGTGGCTCACCCGTTTCCCAATATCGTGAGGCCTCGTAGGATTTCAGATCGCGAAAATATACCTTCGTGACTACGTCAGAGACTTCGATCCGGTTTTGCAAAGAAACTGCGACTGCGGTGATGACCTCGTGTTCGCGACCTGAAAGAAGATCCAGAAAAGACAGAGCCTGATCTCGATCCTTGGGCTTTCCTAGAACTTCTCCATCGACACACACGATCGTGTCCGAACCGAGTACGGCAAGATCCGACCGGACGTGTGTCGCCTTTGCTCGCGCCATTCTTCTCACGTAGCTCCGTGGATCTTCCCCTGGATTCATTGACTCATCGATGTCGGCTGGCTCGATCAAAAATTGAAACCCAACGCTACGGAGCAACTCGGCTCGGCGGGATGACGCCGACGCTAAAACAAATTGTGCCCCGATCACCGAATATCGAACCGCGTCTTGACACGACCAAGCACTAGGGACAACGGGATCCAGCACAGACTCGTGCAGACGGCGCTAACAATCATGTATGGCGTGAAAGCAACGCCATTAACAAGTCTGTCAATAACAGAATTGAGCCAGAGGAGAGCGAGAGAGATGGCAAACACAAGCGCGACTTGCTGGAAAGGTGAATAGAGACGAGCACGGGCGTGCAGCTTCCAGCCAATGTAAGACACCGCCGCTAGGCAAGTGCCGTTCGTACCGATCGCATCGCCAACTAATACGTCCAGAGCTAATCCGCACAGCCAAACGCTAACCAAACCTACCCGTTCTGGTACTTCGACAGCCCAAAAAAAACAAACCAACACCATCCATTCGGGGCGCAACCAGCCTATCCAGCCGGATAACACCGCCGGCAAATGGCCTACCGTTAGAATCATCCCGATCAGAAGGGAGAATAGAATGACTGTCCCACGAGCCAAAGAATTCATGGTGCCATCCCATCGAACAAAATAAGCACATGACGACTCGTGTCCAGCCGTGCCCGAACGCTGGCATATACGTTGGCAAAACTCTTAGTTGGGTCAATGTAAACCGACTGTATATCGCCCACGGGATACCCTCTCGGAAATCTCCCACCCAATCCCGAGCTAACGAGCAGGTCACCCTCTCTGAGATCTGCCGTGGTGGAAACATGTTCGAGATCGAGACGGTCGCTAAGTCCTGTTCCAACAGCAATCGAACGAAATCCCGATCGTACAACCTCCACCGGAATGGCATGTCGTGCATCTGAAACCATTAACACTCGAGCATTAGAATGCTCGGTCGCAATGATCTGGCCAAACAAGCCTTCAGCGTCGATCACTGCCTGGCGCACTCTCACGCCATCAGCTTGTCCTTTATCAACAACTACCTCGCGCCGTTGTACATTTGGGTCTATCCCGATGATTTCTGCGACCAAAACGTCTTCGGACAAGCGCTCACGACTTCCGAGTAATGTCCTCAGCCGAGCGTTTTCAGCCTCCAAGGCGGCTAGTCGCTGGGAACCTTGGGAAAGCTTGAGTATTTGGTTTTCTAGTTTGGAATTCTTTTCCTGCAACCTATTTCGCGAAGCGAAAAATTCGATCGACCAGTCGGTCAGAAAATAAGGTGCTTCGGCAATCCATTGGAGTGGTCGTGCGACCACGGAAACACCTTCCTTCAGCGGGTGGAGTATCGTCTTGTCGTGCGACTCCGCCAGCAGTAAACAAATCGAAGCGATCGCCAGAATGAACAGTACGTACTTCGCATTCGATTCGTTAGTAAACAGCCGCTTAATTGTCGTTCACCCAGTCATTCGTACGAAAAAGAATTGTATATCAGGGCTGCAATGGTCCGGGGCACGCAACAGCATTCTCGCGTCCCGCTACTGCTTCCTAGAGGATTACTCTGGGTTTTGCACGCTGGAGTTCCTCGAGATGTTTTCCGCCCCCTTGAACAACACAAGTTAACGGTTCTTCGGCGACAATCACTGGCAACCCAGTTTCTTCCGCCAAGAGTAAGTCAATACCTTTCAAAAGCGCGCCGCCACCCGTCAAAACCATACCACTCTCTGCGATATCGGACGCTAGTTCGGGAGGACATTGCTCAAGTGCACGTTTTACCGCTTGCACAATCATTGAAAGAGGCTCCTGCAATGCATCAAGAATGTCGTTGCTGTTCAGCGTAAAACTACGAGGCACGCCTTCGGCTAGATTTCGGCCACGTACATCAATTTCTAGTATTTCTTTTTGAGGATAGGCTGTACCTATCTCCTCTTTAATCTTTTCTGCAGTAGCTTCACCGATTAAACTACCTTGGGTTCGACGAACATAGGTGCCGATGGCTCCGTCGAATCGATCGCCACCGACGCGGAGACTGTCTGAGTACACAACGCCACTGAGCGAAATAATCGCGAGTTCAGTCGTTCCGCCGCCAATATCAATCACCATCGTGCCGACTGCTTCGTCGACAGGCAGCCCTGCGCCAATTGCAGCTGCCATGGGCTCTTCGAGTAGCAGCACATCACGTGCTCCAGCCCGCTCAGCCGATTCTCTAATGGCGCGCTGTTCAACCTCCGTCGACTTACACGGTATACAAACGACAATTCGCGGACTGGGTCTAAGGCCGAGTGCATGTTTTGGGTGTACTTTCTGGATAAAGTGCCTGAGCATCTGCTCGGTTACGTCGAAATCAGCGATAACACCGTCCTTCAGTGGTCGGACCGCTGTGATGTCGCTTGGGGTTCGACCAAGCATGCGTTTTGCGTGTAGGCCGATAGCTTCAATTGATTCTCGGCCGTTCTTATGTGTGCGAATCGCAACGACGGAAGGTTCATTCAAGACAATACCTTGCCCGGCTACGTAGATGAGCGTATTGGCCGTACCTAGGTCGATAGAGAGATCCCGGGAAAACAGACCTCGAATGTTCTTCAGCACGTTGTTCTTCCCTCTTCCCCGCGCGGGACCCAGAACTCTAGCACGAGACCCTAACCACCTGAAGCAAGCGGGTTGTCGCGCTTCTGCTTGTTGTATGCTGGTCACTCGGTCCCAACATAAAGACCTTAGCCAATTCGCCCAACCTGCTTTAGATTATGCAGCCTCCGAACGGCTGAAGTGGACTAAAAGTGGACCAACAAACAATCGATAAACTGCTATCGCTAAGCAAACTCTCGTTGCTGCCAGACGACCGAGAAAAGCTTTTGCAAGATTTATCTTCCATCGTCGAACTGGTCGATTTCATGCAATCCATCGATACCGAAGGAGTTGAACCGCTAGCACATCCCCTGGAAGTAACTCAACGGCTTAGATCAGATGAGCCTGACACATCTATCGACCAGGAGCAGTACCAGGCGATAGCCCCCGAAATTCGAGATGGCCTCTACTTAGTTCCAAGGGTCGTTGAATGAACCCTTACGCGAATGTCGCTGAGCTACGTTCTGGCCTAGATAACCGCGACTTCAGTGCAGTGGAACTTGCGCGTTTTTACCTCGACCGAATCGACGCAGCTAAGGACCTTAACTGTTTTATTACTGTTGACTCCGAGGGTGCTCTCGCAGCGGCCAGGAAAGCCGATGAAACCATTGCGAAAAAGCGCATCGGCCCGCTAACCGGCATTCCGATCGCGCATAAAGACCTTTTCTGCACGCGGGGATTACTAACTAGCTGCGCATCGCGCATGCTCGACAATTTTGTCGCTCCATATGACGCCACGGTCGTGGACCGATTACATCGCGCCGGTGCTATCACGCTCGGTAAAACCAATATGGACGAATTCGCCATGGGTTCGAGTAACGAAACCAGCTTCTACGGACCGGTAAAGAATCCATGGGATCGCGAACGGGTCCCCGGCGGTTCTTCCGGCGGTTCAGCGGCGGCAGTAGCTGCAGGCTTGGCCGTCGCGTGCACCGGTAGCGACACCGGAGGTTCAATCCGGCAACCCGCGAGTTTTTGTGGTGTTACTGGGTTAAAGCCCACGTACGGAAGGGTCTCTCGTTACGGCATGATTGCGTTTGCCTCGAGTTTAGATCAAGGCGGGCCTCTCGCACGTACGGCTGGAGACGCCGGGATGCTGCTTAACGCCATGGAAGGATATGATCCAAACGATTCAACCAGTGCGATAGCCGACATGACCGATATCTCTTCCCCGCGTCGCCTGCTAAAAATAGGCATCCCATCCCAATATTGGAATAACCTAGACACCTCACTGACCAAAGTACTTGAGGAGGCGCGTCGCACACTCGAATCATTGGGCCACCGATCGATTCCCGTTGAGCTCCCCCACACCGACGCCGCGACCGCTGTCTATTATGTGATCGCAGGAGCCGAAGCCTCGACCAATCTGTCGCGATACGACGGCGTTCGTTATGGCCATCGAGTGGCAATGCCTAAGAATCTAGACAACCTCTATAGATCTTCTCGCACCGAGGGTTTCGGTAGTGAAGTTAAGCGCCGCATCTTGACGGGTACCTACGCACTATCAGTGGGGTATTACGATGCCTACTACCTGAAGGCACAGAGAATCCGCCGTCTTATCCGCCAGGACTTCCTCGACGCCTTCGTGGAAGCGGATGTCATTCTTGCGCCGGTCTCGCCATCAACAGCTTTCAAAAGGGAAGCACTAATACAAGATCCGGTTAGCATGTACCAACAAGATATTTACACGACACCGGCTAGTCTGGCCGGACTTCCCGCCCTCTCACTTCCCTGCGGAGTGAGCGAACGAATGCCCGTCGGAATGCAACTCATTGGTCCGCACTTTGGCGAGTCATCATTGCTGACGCTCGGCCGGGAATATCAACGCAAAACCGACTGGCACGAACTACATCCGGCGGACGAACATGACTGAATGGGAAGCCGTCATTGGATTAGAAGTTCACGTTCAGCTTGCAACGCGCTCGAAAATATTTTCGCGCGCTGCTACCACGTTCGGCGAATTACCCAACAGCAACGCAAATGCAGTCGATATCGCACTGCCGGGGGTACTGCCCGTATTAAACGAAGCAGCGGTGCGTATGGCGATCAAGTTCGGCCTCGCCATTGATGCTGAAATAGCGTCGTCGTGTCGTTTTGATCGTAAGAACTACTTTTACCCTGACTTGCCAAAGGGCTACCAGATAAGCCAGCTCGATCAACCCATCGTGGGTAGGGGATCGTTGCCAGTATTTCTCGGCGACGGTTCTATCCGCGAGATTGGCATCACTCGTGCACACCTTGAAGAGGACGCCGGTAAATCTATTCACACTACGTACGACGGTCTTACCGGAATTGATCTAAACCGGGCCGGAACTCCCTTGCTCGAAATAGTCTCTGAGCCCGAAATGCACTCGGCCGCCGAGGCAGCCGCTTATTTTCGCCAGCTTCATGGCCTCGTCACAACTCTCGAAATCTGCGACGGCAAACTCGACGAAGGATCCATGCGGTGCGATGCGAATATCTCCGTTCGTCCAAAGGGATCTGAGGTCCTCGGTAAACGTACTGAAATCAAGAACATCAATTCCTTTCGGTTCGTCGAGCGGGCCCTTGAGTACGAGATAGACCGCCAAATTGCAGTCCTCGAATCGGGTGGTGAAATCGTTCTCGAAACGAGGCTTTATGATTCCGAGCTAGATGAAACGCGGTCCATGCGTTCCAAGGAGTCATCTGACGATTACCGGTATTTCCCAGATCCGGATCTCTTGCCCGTAGATATATCCACTGATCTGATCGAATCGGTACGCGCGACCGTACCCGAACTCCCGGCAGCAAAACGAAATCGATACGTACTCGAACTTGGTCTAACCGATTATGAAGCCGGTCGACTTATCGAAGACCCCATGGCAGCACGATACTTCGACGCAGTAGCAGAGCGCGGCATAGATGTAAAACTTGCCGCCAACTGGATCTTTGGCGAGGTCTCCGCCGCGCTCAACCGCGACGAAATCGGCTTCGCCAACGTCCCTATCACACCCGATGAACTTGGAACACTAATTCAACGAATCCAAGACGAGACCATATCCGGAAAGATCGCAAAATTAGTTTTCGAATCACTATGGACAAACGGCGGCACTGTCGACGCGATTATTGAGAGTCAGGGTTTACGACAGCTAAGCGACAATAGTGAACTGGAAATCCTTGTTTCCCAAATCATCGGTGATTATCCGGACCAGGTAGCACAGTTCCGGGAAGGCAAAGAGAAAGTACTCGGTTTTTTCGTAGGCCAAGTCATGAAAGCGACGAATGGTAAAGCCAACCCGAAACAGGTTAATGAGATCCTACGGCGTGAACTCAATGTGCAACCTCTATCGTTATAACTAAATTAACTCGAACTGGACTCGGTTCCATTGTATTAGCGCATACCTAAGTAGCCGGCCTCGTTGTATTAATCCAATCCTCGTACGTACCCGGATAGCCAACTGCATCCCAGCGGGCTCGAATTAACCCCATTATCTCTGAAATCCCATCGGGAGGGATTTTCGGACTGGCGAGCGCTTGCTCAACGACACGTGGGGTGATCTTTTTAGAACTACGGCGACTCTCCACAATGTTGCCCTTGCCGGTGAGGACATTGCCGAGCCCGTAGACTCCATCGACGAGCCGCCCCTCTTCCCTGTTATTCCATTGGTATAACTCACCCGTCATTGGTACGCCGTCGATAGGTAACGGCGTGCTCCCTATCGAGCTAATTACCTGGTTCGAATGTACTTTGAAATCAGTGTTCTCTAGTCTTAGAACTCGCCCACCAACGATCTCGGTACGTTGAAAGACGATGCCTTTTAACGCGCCGTCTTTTTCGACAACACCCACTGGAACAGCATTCGGGTGAAAGCGTACTAAGTACTTCCGCATAACTTTGTCCATGATCTTGACCCGAGTGCCCTTGAGCTTCTCAACGCGCTGTGCGGTTGGGTTCTCTATATTCTCGAGTGGCATATCTTCTTTGCCGCGTCGATAAAAGAGGGTGCAGCCTCGGATTTTGAAGTCATCAGGGGTAAACCCATGTGCCTCAAGGGTTCTTGGGATTCCTTTTACCTCCATCTTTTCGAAATCAACTTTGACTCCACGATCTCCGAGCGCACGGGCGTAGAGCTCAAGGTTTAAGATCTTGCAGACATCGATCGAAGCCAAGCCTCCTCCAATGACGATGGCATCATCATGGATAGGAAACTCTTCATCGACAAAGCCCGCTTCTTCATAGTGGTTGAACCAATAAACAAAGGGGTTCTGATAGCTCAGTCCGTTTCCGATAAAGCGATCAACGCCTTCGATCGCCAGAGAGCGATCGCGCCACGCTCCGTGAGCCAGGATGACAGCGCTTAAACCCATACCGCTCGAGAGCGAGGAAAACGAGAGGTCTTTACCGAGCCGCGTGCCAGGAACAAAGATCACTCCTGGAGTCGAGAGGTTCTCGTCTATCTTGGCGTACTCCTTGTTGCGCAGCTTGGAGTGCCAGCGTGGAAGACCATCCTCGATCTTTCCGTATGGGCGCATGTTTTGTTCAAAGACGACGGCGATGGATCCAGTCTTCGCCACCAGAGCAGCTGCCTCGGATCCACCAACCGCCCCTCCGCAAATCCCGATGACATGACGGGCTTCTGATAACGATGGGAGATTCATCGGCATATGTTAAGAGGGTTTTATGCCTACGCCAAAGCGCAATTTCTCCAGTGACGCAATCGACGAAATCGCTATGGTCCTCTCTGGTGTTGCAGAAGCCACTCTTGCCACTCTCCTCGTCAAGACCCGGTCTACCCCGACGAAAAAACATCTCCGATACACGACAACCGGCCCGATCATTCACAAACACCCCGGAGCGTCGGGCTAAGCAGCACTGCCTGGATGCGCCGGTACAACGACCTGCAAGAAAGCCGTCATTTCCACCGCTAGTATCGGCTGCCACCATACCGTATTCTCTTAGGCTAGATGGATCTGGACGCAGGGGGAGACTATGTCCGACAACCCTTTACCCGCGGTTGACTATCTGAAGATTCCTGAGGACGGTGATCCGTACCTTGAAGGATACAAGTGCTCATCTTGCCAGGCGGTTTTTTTAGGAGAACGCGCCAACTGCTCAAAGTGTGGTGAGCGCGATCATATGGAGGCCGTCACGTTGGCCAATAACGGTACCTTGTATACCTATTCCATCGTGCATCGATCGTTTCCTGGCATTGACGTTCCCTACATATCTGCGATTGTCGATTTGGAAGGCGGCGGTACAGTCAAAGGGAATTTGATCAATGTTGACCCCGAACCGGAAAAAATCGAATTCGGCATGCCCGTCGAGGTAGTCTACGACGACGCGCTGGGCCGCAAAGACGGCGAAGGTAACTCGTATCTTTCCTACTTCTTTCAACCAAGCAACGCAGCCAGCTGAGGAACTATCAAATGACAGACGCATATGTAGTTGGTGTGGATATGATCAAATTCGGACGGTTTCCCGAAAAAACCGTCCCGCAGATCGGCGCTGAAGCCGCCCACCTCGCCCTTGACGATAGCGGCCTAACCATTCAAGACATGGAGGCCCTCTACTGCGGAAATTTGGGCCAAGCAAGTGGCATGGTCGGTCAACGCATTCTCCAAGAAATTGGTCAAACGGGAATTCCCGTGGTCAACGTGTCGAATGCGTGCGCCACGGGAGCAACCGCGTTCCGCGAGGCGTGGGCATCAATTAAGGCCGGGCTTTATGATTTAGTCATTGCGGTCGGCGTAGAGCAGATGGGTAAAGGTCTTTTAGGCGGCGCCGGGGGCTCTAAGGGTATTTCAAAGGAAGGCCTTCTGGGTTCAGGGACAATGCCCTCCGTATTTGCGGAAGCAGGCATGGAGCATGCTCGAAATTACGGCACGACGTTCGAACAGTTCGCTAAAGTTTCTGTGAAGAATCACCACCACTCGACGATGAATCCGAAAGCGATGTACCAAATCGAAACACCGCTCGATACGGTTATGAACTCTGAAATGATTTCGTATCCAAATACGAAACTCATGTGCTCCGTCAACGTTGATGGTTCTGCCGCTGCCGTAATCGCGTCCGAAAAGAAGGCTAAAGAACTCGGTCTAATGAACCGAGCGATCAAGGTACGTGCCTCCGTCCTGACTTCGGATCCATGGCAGGAACGCGATCTGGTCATGCCCGATGTCAACACGTGTACGCGCCAAGCGGCCACCGCGGCTTACGAAATGGCGGGGCTCGGTGCCGAGGACGTCGACCTGGTGGAACTGCATGATTGTTTTGCGACGGCAGAAATTCTCCATTATGAGAACCTCGGACTTTGCGGGGACGGCGAAGCCGGTCGGATGATCGATGACGGCGAAGTGGCCCTAGGTGGCAAGGTGCCTGTAAACGTGTCTGGCGGGTTGCTATCCAAGGGCCATCCGCTCGGGGCGACGGGCATTGCTAACATCTATGAGGTATCAACGCACCTGCGTGGTGAAGCAGGACAACGCCAAGTCAAGGGAGCGCGTATCGGCCTAACTCACGTTATCGGTCTAGGTAGTGCGTGCGGGATCCACATCCTCGAAAAAGCTTCGTAAATCGCGTGCACTGATTTGGGGGCTACCGGCGAATATGCTGGTGGTCCTCGTTCGTAATTTGACGGCTATATTCCATGCGCATAGGGGTAGTTAGCGACACCCATAACAACCTGCGAAATGTCACGCGGATCGTCGAGTTATTTAACGAGGCGAAAGTAGACATAGTCGTCCACACCGGCGATATCACACAAGCTAAAACTCTCGACGTGATGGCCAACTTGAAGTCACCTCTCGTTGGCGTATTCGGCAATAACGACCAAGAGCGTACTTCACTCAACTTGGCGATCGCGACACATGGTTTTCACTTCCAGGATCCCCCGTACGAAGTGGTCTGGGCATCACGTCGCGTCCTCATCGTGCACGATCCTGTCGAATTAAAGGGCGAACTTACGGCAGATCACGACGTAGCTCTTCACGGCCACACTCACTTGCAGCGCATTGAGAACCGTGCGTCTCAACTGATATTCAATCCCGGGGAATGTGCCGGGCACGTGCAAGGATTGAACGCCATCGGAATTGTTGAACTTGAATCACTGGAAGCAAAACTAATCCGTTTCTAGCGCTCAAATTCCGCAAGAAAACGAGCGATTCGTGCTGCATTTGTGCCCAGATCGCTCATCCCCACTCTAGACACCGATCGCAAATCGATCAATGTCGCTCCGTTTGCTTCTCGAATACGAATCACCACATCGTCTTTGAATCCAAACCAGAACGTGGTCGCGGTGGATTCGATAATGCCGGCTGCGCGATCACGATTAACGATTTTCCAATCCATCGCTTTCGCGACGGCTACCACACGATCAAAACTGTCATCTAGATCACGTGCAGTGTGCAACGTCTTGATCGCGGGATAGGCAATCGCCTGTTGTCGCCTTTCGTCATCGGTATACGTCAGGTCATTGCTATTTGGTCCGCGCACAGCAACCAAATGTTCGAATTCGGGAGGGTCGATCCGATCGGTAGAGATATCGTGTATTGGAGGCAAACGACCCGCGTCGAGAAACTGCATGGCCATGGTGGCCAACACCAGAGCGCTCAAGATCGTTCCATAGACAAAACGTGCACGACCTTCATTCGGACCCTTCCCTCTCGAAAACACCAACGCGGCAATCCCACAAACAGCGCAAATCAGTGCCACCAAAATCCCCGCAAATAGCAAATAAAAGCCGATTAGAAATGACCAAAGACCAAATCGACTGCCGAGGGCACCTACCAACAGCATGAGCGTCGCGACGCACGCGCCAGTCAGGATGAACCGGGAAGATCGGGAACCCGTAAACATTCGCCAACTATCCCATGAAAGTCCGGCTCGGCATACCGCAGCATCTTTCTACTTTTGCGTTGGCTACAATAAGATGAAACGTTCGTCCCCATATGATTCTCAGTAACGATTTCTACGGGACCACCGCCAGGAGAATTTGGTATCCGACGTCGATGGATCGCGTGCTCCTTCAACGAGACAGCTTATGACAACGGCTGAGGCAGATACTTTCGTTGTCGAAGGTGTCAACATTACCGAGCGCGTTGCTGAAATTGAGGAACAGGGATACACCATCGTCCCAGATTTCATCCAAGCTGATGAAATAGCTCGGATCCGGCACGCCTTTTATACCGAAGTACGGATCACCGAAATGAGAGCGATTGGTACAGACACCGGTATGACCTTGCGCGCACATAACCTGCTGGCAAAAACCCGAGCCGTCGACTACCTCTTCCTTGATCCGCGTATTCGGGCTCTGATCGAAGGCGTGCTGGGATCTCGGGTGCAAATCAATGTCACCACCTTGTTCAACATACTCCCGGGCGAAACCAAGCAATTTCTGCATCAGGACGATGGGCTCTGGCCCATAGAGAGGCCACACCCCCACTTTGTTTGCAATGCCCTCATTGCGCTCGACGATTTCGACGTCGAAAACGGAGCTACGCACATTGTTCCTTATAGTCACAGTTGGCACGATCGACCCGTTGATCAATCGGTGGAAACGTTACAAGTGACTATGCGCGCCGGAACAATGCTGATGTGGGAAGGCGGTTTATGGCACGGCGGCGGCGCTAATACATCAACAGATCGAGAACGCCTCGGTTTTTTTATGAGCCATAACGTTGCGTACTTACGACCACAGGAAATTCAGTTGTTGTCGGTTCCGCGTGAGGTGGCGGCGCAGCTGCCCAAGATGCTTCAGCGATTACTTGGTTACCACCGATTTGGTTTAGGGGTGGACGGTCGCGATCCCATTGACGTCCTCAAGGACGGGAACGTCATCAATCCAAGTGCGAAGGTGGCGTGGTGGCGCGACTGACCGTATCTCCTCGTTCGGTAACTTGCTAACCGTGAGAACACTGACCTCGAGAGATTAGGTTTCCGTCCCCGGCCGTCTTATTCTAGGACATAGCGTCGACAACGAAATCGTGTGAGGGCGTGTATTTGAGTTTCAGAGAACCCGCGGCGCGGTACCTTACTTACTCGATCTATCCCAGTGTCATCGTGGGCTGTATCGGGATTTTTTTCGCCCTGTTAAACCTCAATGCGGGGCTCTTGATCAGCTCATATATATCCGTTGTCCTTGGCGCCTTCTTCGTAATCGCATTCGAACTCCTTACGCCACACCAGCGAGCCTGGAAACCGGAAGCATCGGACATCCTTCACGACGGTCTCTTTATGCTGGCGGTACAGGTATTGTTACCCCGCGCATTATCTTTTCTGGTGGCGTATTACGTTCTCACTTCATTAACGGCGCATTCCTGGGTTTTCGGTCTATGGCCTAACGCGTGGAACACCGGTCTCCAAGTCGGTCTCATGGTCCTAATAGCCGATTTCTTTCGCTATTGGCTACATCGCTGGATGCACGAATCACAGCGGTTATGGAAATTTCACGCGGTTCATCATTCGCCAAAAAAACTCTATTGGTTAAATGTAGGGCGGTTTCATCCGATCGATAAAACCCTACAATTTTTTCTCGATGCCTTGCCTTTCATCGTCCTTGGCGTAGGTGAAGACGTGCTTGCACTTTACTTCGTGTTCTATTCCATCAACGGGTTTTTTCAACACTGCAACATTCAACTTCAATTGGGTCCTTTGAATTACTTGATCAGCGGTCCCCAACTGCATCGCTGGCACCATTCACGCATATTGGCAGAAGCCAACTCCAATTACGGCAACAACATCATTATTTGGGATCTTGTCTTTGGTACCTATTTCTTCCCCAAATCGAGGCGCGTTGAGGAACTCGGCCTGCTTAATCGAGACTACCCACTCGACTTCCTATCTCAAATGCGAACGCCATTTTCTGGCAGCATCGATCGATCACAGTTACCTCTGCGATCGACTGCGGATTCCATCATCAATGGTCTTTTCGACCTCAGAATGCGTCTCCTTCGCCGCAGGCTTTATCAGCCGTTTATCGACAACAGCAAAAACACCCAAGACACCCAATTAACAACCCTGCGACGAATACTCACGAACAACGCGGGCACAGAATTCGGTCGTCAACACCATTTCGATTCGATCAAAAGTCACGACGACTATGTGAAAAACGTACCCGTAGCCGAGTACGAAGATCTCCGACCATTCATTGAAAAACAAGAGGCAACACAAGCCCCTATCCTGACAACGAAGCCCATAGTTATGTACAACCAAACTAGCGGTACCACGGGCCGTCCTAAATACATCCCCGTTTTACAAGAAACTCTAGATTCGTTGAAACATACGCAAAATCTTTTTACGTTTCTTCAATACCAATACTGCCCCGAGGCATATGCGGGACGAATCCTCGGAATGGCAAGCCCCGACACCGAGGATCATTTGGAATCGGGCACGCCGGTCGGAAGCGCTTCAGGGCACGTATACAAATCGATGCCTTGGTTAGCGCAAAGAAAGTTCGTCGTACCAAACATGATTTTCTCAATCCAAGACTATGAGACCAAATACCTCGTCATCTGCCGCTTGGCCCTTGCGCACAACGACATCACGTTATTGGCAAGCCCCAATCCGTCGACTTTCCATAAATTGCTGGAACTGACTAACGACAACAAGGATGCGCTCATTGCGGATATTGCAACAGGGACATGCCGCTTTCTGGGAGAAGTTGATGCAAGAACTCGAGCAACCATTCAGGGACGACTACGCCGCAATCCAAAGCGTGCTCAAGAGCTCGAATCTATCGCCATAAAAAACGATCGTATTTCGTTTGCGGATGCTTGGCCCTATCTGAAGCTGGTGACCACCTGGACCGGTGGCAGTTGTGGGATTTCCTTGGACTCTATTCGACCGGATTTACCTCCCCACATCCGAGTTGCCGACCTCGGTTACCTATCCAGCGAGTTTCGTGGAACCATCACGATTGACACTGAAACCAATGGGGGCGTCCCAACCATTGACGAGAACTTTTTTGAGTTCGTACGAAAAAACGAATGGGAAGAAGAACGGCCCGCGTTCCTGCGGCTACACCAGCTTGAACTCGGCGAGGCGTACTACGTTTTTGTTACTACGCCCGCGGGGCTCTACCGATACAATATGAATGACATCGTCACGGTCGGTGGCATGTTCTTCACTACACCCAGGCTACTGTTTTCACAAAAAGGCAAAGGGATCACTAGCGTCACTGGTGAAAAACTTTACGAAAGCCAGCTGATTGACGCGATGAACGCAGCCAAGTCCTACTTTGAAATCGACCTGCGCTTCTATCAAGCTTTGGCCGACGAAACGGAAATGAAATACCGTATCTACGTTGAGGTGGCGACCGAACAGCGTATCAACACAAAAGTGATCGCAGCATACGTTGACAGTCAATTCCAGGACGCAAATATGGAGTACAAATCCAAGCGCGCGAGCCGCCGCCTGGGTGCACTCGAAATGGTTCAGCTCAAACCCGGGACGGGTGAGGCGTACAAATTGCATTACCTGGCCGCAGGTCAACGAGAAAGCCAATTCAAACCCGTGATCCTGCAACATACCAAGGACTTTTCGTTCGACATATCGGTGCATCGAATGCCATGAATATTCGCGACATTGAGGCACGAGCACTTGATATTCCCTTTCGACTTCATTTCAAACATCACAGAGCCGATCGAACCCGTACCCAAGCGCTACTTGTAAGGACCCGCACGCAGAACGAGTGCATCGGTTTCGGTGAAGGATGTCCGCGAGAATATGTGACGAACGAGACACTTACCGGCTGTCTTGGCTTTGTTGAACACCACGCTAGCGACCTAGCAGAGACTATCCACTCGACGAAGGACCTCGAGGCCTGGATCGACCAGCACGAACACTCCATCGATACCAATCCAGCGGCATGGTGTGCGATTGAGCTATCGCTACTTGATGCCATATCTAAAGATCTTGGCCAAAGCATTGAAACCACCCTAGGTACGCCGCCGCTTTCCGGCACCTTTCAATATACGGCGGTACTTGGAGACAACTCCCCGTCGGCCTTCGGTCAGCTCGTCGCACAATACGTTGGTCTTGGCTTCGACGACTTTAAGGTAAAAATTACTGGAGAGGTGCAGAACGACAACGAAAAGCTTTCCCTAGTCGTAGATGCCGCACCCGACGCTCGTATACGACTCGATGCCAACAACATTTGGGGAACCACAGAAGAGGTATTGACCTATTTGCATTCACTTTCTGTTGCGCCTTTTGCTCTCGAAGAACCGCTCCAGCCGAGAGCATTTAGCGAGCTCAATCGTTTGCTTCAGACAACCTCGGTCCCAATTATCCTCGACGAGTCATTTCTCAAATTAAGCCACTTTGATCCGATCGATACATCGCACAACAACGTAATCATTAACATTCGAATTTCGAAGATGGGCGGCTTAATGCGAGCGCGCTCGATCGCTCGGCTTCTATCTGTCGCGGGAGTTCCACTAATTATCGGCGCGCAAGTCGGTGAAACCAGTCTTCTAACCCGCGCGGGCCTTTGCCTCGCGAACGAATTTAAGGAATGCGTTATCGCTCAGGAGGGTGCCTTCGGGACGCTGTTGCTTGAAACCGATGTCACCAACGAATCATTGATGTTCGGTTCCAAAGGTCGCCTCAAGTGTCCAGGCACGGGCCAAGACGTGGCCGCGCACGGATTCGAACTTCGATACAAATCCGACTTGTTTGGTTCTGACGCGTCAGATTCGTAGATAGTAGGCTACTCTGAGCCCCCAATGCAGCTTCTAGATGATCGCCTAATCCCGCGTCTACTCTGGTTGCTGCAGGCGCTTTTTCTCTGCCGTGTCATCGGCCAGATTCTTGTGCAATTTTGGGGCTTGGAATTTCTGCCACCCTCATCGGAATGGTACTCCGGTGTTGTGGCTTATACCCCGCTTCTCTTCTTTCAGCTGACGATTCTCGGACTGCAGACGTGGGTTAACGTTAATTTCACTCAACAAGCAGGTTTTTTTACCCGCCGAAGTCAACGATTTGGCAAGGCACTACTCGTCTTCGGCACCATTTACCTATTGGTCATGGTGACTCGTTACGTTGTTCGAATGAGTCTGTACCCGCTGGAACGTTGGACCGGCGGCTCTATCCCCATCTTTTTCCATTGGGTGTTAGCAAGTTATTGCATCGCTTGGGGTCTTCATACGATCTCTCTTTTGCGCCACCAACGTACCCGCCCGTTTGTTCTCCCGTCCCGCCGACTTCGCCGCACCGCTTGGGCGGCAATTTCGCTAGTTTTAATCAGCTGTTTCCTCGCTTGGACTAGCTATCTCGTCGCGCCCGCATTTCTCGTTTGGAAGATCGCCGGGCGAGCCCCGCTACACGCAGTTCGGATCGAAGCTCGCCAGTCTTTCGAGACAGTCGACGGTGTACGGCTGGTCGCAGATGTATACCACCCAATCCGAGCAGGGGCTAAAAGTCCCACCATCCTTGTGCGGCTCAACTACACAAAAACTGCCAAGCAGACCCTGTTCGCTCGCCTGATCGGGCGAGGTTGGGCAGAGCAAGGATTTACAGTCGTTCTCCAGGGCACACGCGGTCGGTATCAGTCCGAAGGCGAATACGTCCCCTTCCAGTACGAACGTCGCGATGGGCAGGAGACGTTAAGCTGGCTCTCTCAACAACCCTGGTTTAACGGCACAGTCGGGACTTGGGGGGGCTCTTATTTCGGCTATACGCAGTGGGCAATCGCGGACAATGAGTCGCCCAAGCTATCGGCCATGTACATTTATGAATCGAGTACAGATTTCTTTCGTACGCTATACCGAGGCGGCGCGTTCGGACTTCAATCAGCGTTGTGGTGGGCTAACACCGTCCATTTTGAGAGTTTTGAAGACGTCACGCCCGAACTCATCGCGCGCGGAGCGAACGGTTTCCCGGTGCTTGAGGCAGATGATCGATCCCTCTCAGACGTAGGTTTTTACAACGACTGGGCGAGCCACCGGCAGCGCGATGCCTTTTGGCAACAAGTGGACGGTACGCGACGTTCGGGATCGGCAAAGGCACCGGTCTTGTTGATGGCCGGCTGGTATGACCCGTTCCTTCTGACTCAGCTCGACGACTTTAAGACCCTTCGTAGGCATACCGACGAAACGGTTTCCAAACAGTCGCGGCTCATTATCGGACCCTGGGGTCACGCCAAGAACGTGATTTTCCCGGACGGGAGTTCGACTGAAAATTTCCGCTTTGTCTCGATCGCTAACAGTTTCGATTGGTTTGACCAGCATCTAAAAGATCGCGACGTTTCAAACACCGCGCCAGTGAGAATATTCGTCATGGGAGAAAACCGCTGGCGCGACGAGCGAACATGGCCATTACTACGAGCCGTCGATACCAAGTTATTCCTACAAAGTAGCGGAAACGCCGCAGATCCAAACGGCGACGGTCAACTTCGACTCGACGCGCCTTTTGTCACCAGCACGCCCGACGTCTTTACCTACGACCCCCTTAACCCGGTACCCACTCGCGGCGGTGCCTTTATGGGTCCGGGGATAGCGATCAAACAACAAAACACCATCGAATCTCGCCCCGACGTACTCTCCTATACATCGAGACCGTTGGCCGAAAACGTCGAAGTCACGGGCTATATTCGCGCGACCCTTCTAGTCTCAACCGACGCTCCATCGACAGACTTCACTGCAAAACTTGTCGACGTCTATCCCGACGGGACTGCCTACAACATTGCCGACGGTATCCTGCGACGAAACTATGACGTCGGCGGACAGCCCGCGTCCATCGTCATCCAACTGGGCGCAACCAGTAACGTCTTCAAGAAAGGCCACCGGATTCGTCTAGATGTTTCCAGCAGCAACTTTCCTCTTTTCGACCGTAATCCAAACACCGCTACGCTAATCGCGTTCGAAACACACACAGTCGCCTCGCTGCAAAAAATCCACCACGACGCGACCGCACCCTCATTTATCGAGTTACCGATCGTGTCTGAAGACGAAACTAAGGCCCGACTGATTCGTTTCCGTCCGGACGAATAACCGGTTTACTTTGATCGGCACCTACCGAAAACGGCGAATCCAGTTTTAGTCGGTGCGGTGAAGTGTCATGAACGTCGCTTTGGTGTACTTCACGCCGTGCGTTATATTGCCGCACCCTCCTCACGCTTTAGGACTTCGAGGTGACG
Source organism: Pseudomonadales bacterium (assembly GCA_046582115.1). Lineage (GTDB taxonomy): Bacteria > Pseudomonadota > Gammaproteobacteria > Pseudomonadales > Azotimanducaceae > UBA11889. The sequence goes on from JAYGFA010000034.1 coordinate 39,767, forward strand.
GCAAACAGCATGGATGAACTCGTCGCGCTTTGTAAGCGTCGCGGATTCATCTTTCAATCCAGTGAAATCTATGGCGGTTTGCAGGGTCTCTACGACTACGGTCCTTTAGGTATCGAACTCAAGAACAACCTGAAGCAGGCGTGGTGGCGCGCCATGGTCTATGAACGGGACGACGTCGAAGGCCTTGACGCAGCAATCCTAACTCATCCCAAAGTACTCAAATACTCAGGGCACGAGGACACGTTCTCTGATCCTCTCGTAGATTGCCGCGACTGTAAGTCGCGCTGGCGAGCCGATCACATCGAAGCCTCTAAGTGCCCGGGCTGCGGTTCGGACAATCTCACCGAGCCTCGTCCATTTAATCTGATGTTCAAAACTAACGTCGGTCCCGTCGACGATGGCAGTTCATTCGCCTACCTACGTCCCGAGACCGCCCAACAAATTTTCACGAATTTCAAGAACGTGCTGGATTCCACGTCTCGCCAGTTGCCCTTTGGAATTGCCCAAATCGGCAAAGCGTTCCGCAACGAAATTACGCCCCGGAATTTCTTGTTTCGAGTACGTGAATTCGAGGCAATGGAACTCGAGTTCTTTGTGGCACCAGGCACAGACGAAGAGTGGCACGAAAAGTGGGTCAATGCCCGACTCGCTTGGTGGCGCGATCAGGGGGTGGCCGAGTCGAACATGGAACTCCTCGACGTTCAAACCGACGAACTTGCACACTATTCCAAGGCAACCGTCGACATCATGTATCGATTCCCACACGGACTCGAGGAACTTGAAGGTATAGCCAATCGTACCGACTTTGATCTCGGATCCCATACCAAAAATCAAAGTGAGCTCGACATTTCCGCGGCGGTACTGCCGAACAATGAATCAAACGCAAAGCTCGCCGTTCATGATCAACAGCGTAAATTGTGGACGGTGCCGTACGTTATCGAACCTGCTGCGGGCGTCGATCGAGGCGTGTTAGCGGTATTGAACGAAGCCTACCGCGTCGAAGAACTGGATGGTGGAAAAGAACGAACCGTACTTTCTTTTAAACCGCACCTCGCACCCATCAAGGCCGCCGTCATACCTTTGAAACGCAACAACGACGACCTTGTTTCGCAGGCTAAATCAATTAAGACAGATCTCCAGGCCCTTGGGTTAGGTCGCGTCCTTCTCGAAAACAGTGGAAATATAGGTAAGAGCTATCGGCGTCACGATGAAGTGGGTACCCCGCTTTGTATCACCGTCGATTTCGAGACGCTGGAGAATGCGAGTGTCACGGTACGTGACCGGGACACGATGGAGCAACAACGTATCGTAATCGAAGACTTAGCAGCTTATGTCAGCGACTACCTCAGGTAGTTGTCGACCAGGGCAATCTCATCGTTCGTTAGTCGATCTTGTTACACTTGTCGACAGGGCCTATAGCTCAGTTGGTTAGAGCAGTGGACTCATCAAATGGTGCGCTTCCGCGCGAAAGCCGGAAGATGAACGGGATGAATTCAGGGAAACCTAAATCGGTTTCGGCCGACACGGCAATCCTGAGCCAAGCCGGGGGTACACCGCCGGAAGGTGCAGAGACTACCTGAGGACTGAAGATCGTTCGGATCATCAAGTGTCCTTGATAACAGGCGAGAGCGTCCCGCGCCCTCCGGGGCGGTGAGATAGTCCACACCGACTGGAAACATTCGGGTTTCCCAGAACCGATAGGCGCGGTCTGGGATTGTGAATCCATTGGTCCCAGGTTCGAGTCCTGGTGGGCCCACCAAATTAGAGTACGGTAACGTCCTAGGAGATACGAATAGATACTACTTTACTATATAAAACAATAGTTTAAAGTACTTCAGCATTCGTTAAAGTCCGTTGCGTTCGGGACTATTCTCAGGGTAGACTTGGGGGTAACTCTACGTACTCGGGGGTAACCGTGCCGCTTACGGATGTCGCCATCCGAACAGCCAAATCGCGCGAGAAACCGTACAAGATGTATGACGCCGGCGGGCTCCTGATGCTGGTCAACCCCAACGGCTCCAAATGGTGGCGATTTAAGTACCGGTTCGCGGGACGCGAAAAGGCTTTGAGCCTTGGAACCTACCCGGACACGGGGCTCAAAAAGGCACGTTCGCGACTTGAAGAAGTCCGAACTTTGGTGGCGGACGGCGTCGATCCCGCGCAAGTAAGAAAGCAAGCGAAACGGCAGCTCGCAGAATCCGTCGAAGCCGTTGCCCGCGAATGGTTTGCCACAAAAACTCAATGGGCCGAGAGTCATTCAAAAAAGGTTCTTAGTCGATTGGAGACTTGGGTTTACCCAACTCTCGGGTCCCGACCCATTGCGTCAATCACGCCAACCGACGTACTCGAAGTTTTGCGCAGAATTGAAAAAAGAGGAACCGTCGAGACCGCGCATCGAGTTCAAAGTTATTTCTCGCAGATCCTTCGTTACGCGGTCGCTACTCAGCGGGCTGATCGCGATGTCACCGTGGACCTCCGAGGGGCATTGCAAACTCCGGCTACCAACCACTTCGCCGCCATCCTCGATCCTGCCGAACTGGGCGGCTTACTTCGGGCTATCCGAGAATATCGGGGGACTTACCCGGTCCAGTGCGCTCTCATTCTGACGCCCCATTTGATCGTGAGACCGGGTGAACTCCGGCGCATGGAGTGGGCCGAGATCGACATCGAACAGCGCATTTGGACCATCCCAAGTACCAAAATGAAGGGCAAGCGCAGTCATCTTGTCCCCCTTGCCGATCAATCGCTCGCGATTCTCGACGAACTCCGACCGTTAACGGGGACCGGTCAGTACGTTTTTCCCAGCCTCGGAAACAAAACTCGGCCAATGTCCGAGAACACCGTCAATTCTGCGCTCCGCCGGTTGGGTTACTCGAAAAAGGAAGTTACCGCCCACGGATTTCGAGCTACCGCCAGAACGCTCATGGACGAAGTGCTCCACGAAAGAATCGACGTCATCGAGCACCAACTCGGCCACCAGGTGAGGGACGCACTGGGAACGGCGTATAACCGAACCACTTTCCTCGACGAACGTCGGGCGATGATGACTCGCTGGTCAAACTATTTAGATTCGTTAGCTGCCGGAGCGGACATCGTTCCGTTGCGCACAACTTCTGGAGGACAATCGATCCGTTAATCCCCACTTGGACAGGACATCGTCCTGTGCCGTATGTTGTAGGTAAGCCAGATCGGGTTTCGCAACCGATCCACTCGCACATGGGTGAATAGCGCAATGGAATAAGCACCCATGAAACGCGGCTGGTGAGAATCCAGTACAAGGTAGGCGCGCCTTCATCGAAGCGTCACTGAGCGTTCGCTCAGCCCCCGTTTTCGTATCTCGGGGAGCAAAAATGCCGCTGCAAATGCAGCGGATAACTTGCTTTTTGGAGAT
>JAYGFA010000084.1:0-26072 GCA_046582115.1 Pseudomonadales bacterium
CGTTCACTGAGTCATCTAGCCATGGATTACTTGGGTGCGAGCATGCAGATAAGAGACCCGGCAGCTGCATGGAACCTGTATTACGACCTGTACCATCGCTGCGACAACTTGACGGCCCGCATGTTCGCATTTTCGCGCCTGCTAAAACTTGAGCTTGCGACCGGGGAACAAAAAACGTCAGTCATCAAAGATTTGTATGACCGATTTAGCACAAGCGCATTGGTGGTGGACAAATGGTTTTCTGTCCAAGCCAGCTGTCCAGTTTCAGGAACCTTGTCGCGGATTATCGAACTCGCAAGCCACCCCGCATTCGACTTACACAACCCGAACAGAGTGCGCGCACTGCTGGGAAGCTTCGCTACCGCGAATCATCGCGAATTTCATCGAGCGGATGGCAAAAGTTACGCTTTCCTCGCAGACGAAATCCTAAAACTCGATTCGCTTAATCCACAAATCGCGTCTCGACTTTGCATCCCGCTCACGCGCTGGCAACGCTTTGACGGCCTACGACAGGAGCGGATGAAGGATACGCTCGAACGTATCAGAAGGACGTGTCGATCAAAGGATCTTCTTGAGGTAACCCAAAAAGGACTGGTTGACTAGCTGGGCCCCAATATAAACAACCTAAACACAACCGCTTTTCCATAGGAGTTTCACTAGTTCAGGTAAGCAGCGTGGGCTCAAAAAACCAATGCGGTGTTAGGAAACTGCGTCTGGTTAATCCGGCACTTGTCAAAATCAGACCCGCAGATTATTCGACACAGTGACGCTTCGGCTCATCGCGTTCACAACAAGCTTGTCTACGAGATCAGCGAAAGACAACCCGGCGGCCCGAGCAGCATCCGGATACAGACTGGTTGGAGTCATTCCGGGCATCGTATTGACCTCAAGCAAAACGACTTCGTTCGTTGCAGAGACCAGAAAATCGGAACGCGAAAGGTCTCTCAAACCCAAACTCTCGTGCGCCTTAGTTGCGAAGTCCGCTATGTCGTTGAGGACGCGTTCAGGCAGCGTTGCTGGAATTCTGTGGTGACTTCTTCCTCGTTCGTATCGATTGCGAAAGTCGTACCACTCTCCATCTGGTAGTTCGATTTCGGTGACTGGAAAGACAACTATATTTTCTCCGCGAAGATCAAGGACTCCCGCCGTAATCTCTTTTCCCTCAAAATAGGGTTCGACCAAAACCGTATCCCCGTACGCTCGGGCATCCACGATCGGTTGAGACAAATCACCGCCATTGGGTAGTCGAGTCACGCCAAGCGCAGACCCTTGCCGAAGCGGTTTAATCACTACACATTGCCCGAAACGCTCTGAAATGGTCGTCATGGCCTCGTCCATGTCAACGACGGAGACCAACAAATCGTCAAGCACAGGCAATCCTGCCTTTCGGAACAACGTTTTCGCCACGAATTTGTCCATCGCCAGCGCCGAACCCTGAACGTTGCTGCCAACGTATGGAAGCCCTAACATTTCCAGATACCCTTGTACGGTACCGTCCTCGCCCGGGGGGCCATGTAAGACCGGAAAGACTACATCGGGTCCAAATTCCGTGATGTTCTTGGTGATATTTTCATCGAGCTCGAAGAGTTCAACCAGGTGCCGTTCGCTTAGACCCACGCAAACCTCACCGGCCGAGGAACGGGAAATCGCCGATTCGGCAGAAAGGCCTCCCGCAATAACCGCGACTTTCAAGCTCATGGAAAGTTCATCAGCTCCGCACCGTGAAGAGCGTGCGTAAGATCGTCAGCTGGCTCAAATCCGAACACGCGAGCAAAAAAAACGTACTCCGCTTCGATCACTTTCTCGATATTAGACCCCTTCCGAAATCCATGCCCTTCACCCGCGAATTTCAAATACATAACGGTGATGCCTTTATCGCGTAGTGCGTTGACCATGGACTCAGCTTGATTGGGGGGTACGACTCGATCGTCCGCACCCTGAAAAAAAGCGACCGGGCAAGTAAATCGCTCAACCTCAAGAAGAGGCGATCGTTCGTCCAAAGCGTCCCCAATAAGTCTGTCGAGATATCGAGACTCGAATTTATGCGTATCGCGCGCAAGAGCTTTAAGGTCGCCAATACCGTAATGGCTCGCACCAACCTTAAAGACTTGGGATGTTACTAGGGCACGAAGTGTCGTGTAGCCGCCCGCGCTACCGCCGCGAATAGCTACCCGCGATGGATCAATGCGACCCGCGGAAATCAAATGCGTTACTGCGGAGACGCAATCATCGACATCGACTATGCCCCAACGTCCGTCCAGCCTATGCCGATAAGCTCTTCCGTATCCCGTCGACCCACCGTAGTCAACGTCAACTACCGCCCAACCGCGGCTGGTGTAGTACTGAATACGTAAATTCAGATCTCGGCTGGCATGGCTGGTAGGACCGCCATGGCTTATCACCAACAGTGGCGGTTTTGGGGTTGCAGGACCGACGGCTGACGGATGCCGAGGAGGATAAAAATTAGCGAACGCCTTAAGGCCATCGGCATTGTCATAGACAATTTGTTCGGGGAATGAAAAGTAACCTCCGTCAACATCGAGGACCCCCTGCGTGGCAATCTTGGTGATTGCGGCGGTGGACAAATCCATTCGAACCACCGTATTTAGATCGTCCGGTTTACCAGCCACAAAAGCGATACCCGTCGCCGTCCGATTCAAACTAGCGTAAGAACTAAATGTATCTTCCAGAGGTGTGATCACCCCGTTATCTACGTCAACGAACACGAGCGTAGCCAGACCATTATGGATTCTGTTCGCAACCAAAATTCGGTCTGAAATGGGGGCATAGGTGCGCATACCGAAGGCCCACTGCGCGGACCCGTACTCCACGGCTTCTTCTGTGACGCAGTAAATACCGGAAGCGTCATAGCTATAAAAGTTCCAGTAACCATTTGCATCCGAGACAAAAACCAAGCGTTCGGGACTTAACCATTCCGGTTGAAATATCGATTCGGCGAAACCACCGGCAACCAAAGTTTCCGTCACGAGGTTCCCGGTCGCATCAAAATTTCCAACGAATAGCTGGTTGCCATCCCAGGGCATATTCGGATGATCCCATACTAGGAAGGCCAGCCGATCCGCATCCGCGGAAAGACGAGGAGACGAGTAAAAATCATGACCGGAGTGAAGCACTGCGATATCGCCAGTCTGGCAATCAATCGCCACTAATTCATTCAGGGGCTCAGACCCATCACCATGTGTTTCACGAACACCAATGAGGCCATCACGTTGACTATCCCACGTAATGTCCGCGTAACGGACGCTTTCGTCACCCGCTGTCAGGGGACTGATCCCCGTTAAACCATCCGATAAAGAGCACCGATAGATGTTTTGATCGGTCGCGTTAACAAAGAAAATACTGTCGTCAGTGGTGCAATACGCGCCGCCCCCATATTCGTGTACGCGAGAACGCACACTATATGGCTCGGGTGTTAGGTCTCGCCGAGTGCCGGACGTCTCGAGTACAAGGACACTACGCCCATCCTCAAATGGGCGTTGCTCAATCCATAGGAGTCCGTATTTGGAGTCGCGTAATTCTGAAAAATTAACCAATCCCGATGCGATTAACGAGGCGGTAATTGGAGATTTCCAGGTACCGTAGCTTTGCTCCATTTCAGAAACGTTCATTAAAACGTCTCATCGCGTTAGTGAATTCCGGGTATGGATCCGAACCCAACGTTCGTGGTCACGCCACCGACCATTGATGTAGAGAAAATCTTCCGATTCGCCTTCAAGCGTAAATCCGCAGCGCTTAACGAGATTCCTTGAAGCGTGGTTACATGGTTGGATGTTCGCCTCGATTCGATGCAACCCAAGGTCGTCAAATGCGAACCGAACTACCAAATCGAGCGCCTCTGTCATGTATCCGAGGCCTTGACGTTTCGCCGAGCCGTAATAACCAAGCGACGCACTTAGAAACGAACCACGAACGATGGTATTGATATTGATTACCCCCACGATCTTCTCCGATCCTACAAGACATACCACCAAGCCTTCATTATCGTCTCGATGACAGCGCCGCAGGTATGCTTTGAACATGTGAGCGGTAAGCGGGGGAGAAATCCATGGCTGATGCAGCTCCGCGCTCGCATTCGCGAGTGCTACGACTTCGCGCCCGTCAGACGATCGGATGGTTCGTATATAGACGCGTTTGCTATCCATGCTCAACTCTCGAACTGTCCATACCAACTCTGCCAGCACTATTGATAGAACGATCACGATGTCAGTATCAATCGAGTACGATGGCCGGAGCTGCTTTCTTCCTTGATCCGCCGTACCCTTTTTATGTGCCCGCGTGCAAGCTACGCGTTCCCTAGCACGTTACACCCAAAAATGATTGTTTAGGCAGGACGCGGGGCATCGTTGGTTCGGGGAGGAAGTTCAATGCCGAAGACTCGGCACGCATTCTCTACCGAAGCATCGCGAATTACGCTTTCGGCACACCGTCTACAACGTGCTAACTCAGTAATAACGGCGTTTAGATACGCGGGCTCATTACGACGCGTGCTCAATTCTTTCGACATAGTTCGCGGAATGAGATATGGCGCATCAGTTTCAACGAGCAACCGATTTAATGGGATGCGATCAACTATTCGACGGAGTTCCTCGCCACGTCGTTCATCGCAGATCCATCCTGTAACACCGATATAAAAGTCCTCATGTATAAACCCGTCAAGCTCATCCGAATTCCCGGTAAAACAATGCATTACGCATTTGGCTGGCGCGTACCGCCGAAGTAACGCCAACACTTCGCCGTCCGTGTCTCGATCATGGATAAAGACCGGTAATTCAACACGTGCAGCAAGCTCAAGCTGTGCCTCGAAAACTCGCCGCTGCGCATCGCGCGTCGAATAGTCTCGATAAAAATCAAGCCCCATTTCGCCCACAGCGACCACATGAGGGGACGACGTCAAGCCTTCGAGTGTATTCAACCAACCCGGCTTAACAACATCTGCATCATGGGGATGCACGCCCACAGTTGCCGATAAATAAGGCTCATATTTTACCGCTAAAGCAATTGCGTTGTGACTTTCACGGATGTTGGTACCAGTCACCACAACGTGCCGTACGTCCTCGCGCTTTGCCCGGTTCAACACATCCTCCAGGTCGTCGGTAAATACCGAATTCGTTAGGTTGGCACCAATATCAATCATCGAGAAGAGGCACTCGTCGCTCGTGCGCCCCGAGTACGGGCCGGGGATGTCCAAGCCGGCTCGAATAGACGTAGCTGCCTGCTAACACGTTCTTGACGTAACTTCGCGTCTCTCGCAAAGGGATTTGTTCAATCCAAGTAATCGTCTCTATTCCGGAAAATTGCCGTAGCCACGTGTCCACACGCGTCGGACCCGCATTGTATGCAGCAGCGGCAACCGCGCGGTTCGCGTCGTATCTAGACATCAGCTCAGCAAGATAATGCGCACCCAAACGAATGTTGACTAAGGGATCCATTAGAGTGGTTAGGTCGGGTCGTTTTTCTCTAATTTTGTCCGCCGTTGAACGCGCTGTTTTTGGCATTAATTGCATTACTCCTCTTGCACCTTTGGCCGATACCGCCGACGGATCAAAAATACTTTCTTGCCGTGAAATGGCAAAGAGAAGCGATAGCGGAATCGAAGTTTCGAAGGCCTGTCGACGAAAGGTGTCTACGAATGGCATTGGGAACCGGACGTCCAACAAATCATTCAGTTCGGCGCGGTTCGCCGCAATGACCGCTTGATCAAACCAGCCCATTTCGACTAGGTAAAAAACCAGCGCTGAGCGAAGCTTTTGTTCCAGTCCTTCAAAAAAATACAGGTATTCTCTTCGTGCATTGGGCAAATCACCAACCGCGTAGAGTTCGGCCATTCGACGAACCCCCGGTACGGCCTTAACCCTTTGATGGGCCGCAGAATCAAACAAATATTGCTGTTGATTTAATGCTGGCTCCAATTTCATCGCGAGTGCGGCTAAGAAACCGTAATAGGTACGTTCGCGCGCTAGTTCTTTTAGAACATTCGATCCCTCGGCATCACCCAATTCAACCAGACCGTGGCCGTACCAATACGCCCACTTGGGTGTTTCGCGGTAGGACGGAGGCATCGCACGAATCCATTTCACAAGATCACGGGCGTTCTTTGTACGCATGGTTTGATCTGCTAGGGCCTCAAGTACTTCAGCGGAGTAGCGCGGCAACTCAGGCGTAACGTCATTTCCCAGCTTTGACAGCTCAATAATGAAACTTTCTTCAACGTATTGGCGCTGATAATCAGCGAATTTAAATTTCGTTTGGTAACGACGCCACAACGACATGGCTTGGCCAGGATCCCTTCGCGCGTACCGCAACAAGCCATGGACTATGGTTTGGCGGCCATAAGGATCATCTCGAAATTTGTCTATATTTCGGATGGCGGAAGGTCGAACGTGCACGTCGTAATAGCCTCGAGCCGCGCCTGATACATGATCGGAAAAGAAGCGAAGTAAATACTTCGCGAGAGTGACCGAATTAGCCTCGAGTGCCAGTTGCAGTCTTTCCCACGCGATTTCATCCGTTACTCCGCCGTTGTCAATCCACTTTTTGAACAATGGATCACAAGGTTTCGGTTGCGACGTTCCCACCTTCCATAACGCTGGAACTTGCAATAGAGCTTCGTTGCGCTGACCACTGCGATAAAGTGCCCTAAGGTAGTAACACTCGGCTTCCGCATCGTCAGAGGGTGCGTAGTGCTCAAGGTAGCGAGTCCATCGTCCGCGATTCGCCTGAGTACTTAGCCAAAGACGAAAAAAACGCTGTTCTATCGGTGTCCCTTCCCATTGCTTGCGCAGCTCGGCTGCCGTCGAAGTACCTATCGAAGAAATGCGCCTCCTAACGTCGAAAAAATCGAGGTAAGGTGCGAGGACGTAGTCCTGCAACTCATCTCTAAGTCGTCTAAATTCTCGAAGACGCCCCGTTTCTATCGCGAAGACTGCGCGCTTGTACGCCCGTCGATCTTCATAACTATCGCCAAGGACTGAAGGAGAACTAATAAAAACTAAAAATACCAACCAAGGCCAGGTTTGCCGTACCACTAGAGCGATCAGTTGTTAGGAGCGTCGTTACCGACGCGAACCGCAAGTACATCGCATGTTGCACCGTGTAATACACCGTTCGCCGTGGAGCCTAGCAGCAGCGCAATGCCATGACGGCCGTGACTGCCAACAACGATGATGTCTACTGCTTCCTCGTTAGCTATACGATGAATCTCACTCTCGGGTCGACCGAAAACTAAATGTCGTCGTTGTTCGGGAATACCGATTTCTGACGAGAGCTCTGCGAGATGAGATTTTGCTTGTTCGTGAATCTGGTCCTGCACGGACGATAGATCCATTGGAATATCGCCACCGTACGCAAGACTCAGGGGTTCGATAACGTGAATAACGTGCAACTCTGCGTCCGATTGATCGGCAATTGCACGTGCTCGCTCGGCTACACGCTTGCAATCTTCAGTAAGGTCAACGGCGAGAAGGATTCGGGAATAATTGCCCATGTTGCTTCCGCAGTCGTAATGTCGCGACCATACTCCACACATTTACATGTCTCAATATCCACCTGAGTCGCTGTTTTAAACTGAAATAGGTAGATTTTAAGTGGAATGGATCGTCACTATTGCGGTACTACTCGTCGCCGTCGGACCGGTGCTTTACGTAATACCGTCCAAACGGGACAAGCAACTAGCCGCTCTTAGATCGCATGCTCGGGCGTCTGGGTTGACAGTGGACATCAGCCACATACCCAATCTCGATGCGCACGGGAGTGACAGAGTCTCCGCCGGTGGGGTACGACGTAACGCCAAAATCAAGTGTACGACGTACACGCTGGTTCTCCCTAAACCGTTACCAGAAGCACCCGGTTGGCATCTTGCCCGCTCCAACAAGGACAATGTTTTGATTCCTGGTTGGGGACGCATTGGCGAAATCCGCCGCGTATCGATTTCGAACCGCAGTTATTGGAAAGCTGTTGGAACGATTATTGAAGCACTTCCCGGCGCATGCGTTGCTGTGCGAACGACACCAGACAGTGTGAGTTGGCAGGGGCTCGAGCATCTTAACGGACGGCCCATGGATGAGGTGGTAATGGAAGTCAGGGACGGACTCGAAAAACTATCGGAATTGCATGGTCAACTCGATAAAGAACGCCAACTTCCGCGCGCGGATACATAAAATTCAGCGTGATGTAGGTTGACATGAAAGGAGACGGGCACGTATATAGTGCGCGCTTTCAGGATCGTTGAATAAAAAAATGTCCCCAACGCACTGCGACGCGACGGAGTAGGAGCAACATGGCCCGTTCCTTGGTCATCGTCGAATCACCCGGAAAAATCCGGACAATCAACCGTTATTTGGGCAACGAATTCATCGTCAAATCTAGTGTTGGCCATATCCGAGATTTGCCCACACGGGGAAAGGGTAGCGACCCCAAACAGAGGGCAAAGCAAGCCGCAATAACTCGTAAACTATCTCCAGCACAGAAAGTGGAGCACCGGAAGAAACAAGCCCGATCGCAACTTATCCGCCGCATGGGTGTTAATCCAGACCAAGGGTGGCAAGCCGACTACGAAGTTCTCCCTGGTAAGGAAAAAGTGGTCCAGGAACTAAAAACGCTCGCGGCAAAATCTGACATGATCTATTTGGCGACCGACCTGGATCGGGAAGGCGAGGCAATTGCTTGGCACCTTCGAGAAGTCATCGGAGGCGATCCTGCACGTTTTCGACGTGTTGTATTTAACGAGATTACACAAAACGCGATTCAAGCGGCTTTTGAAAATCCCGGCGAAATTGATGAAAACCGGGTAGAAGCCCAGCAAGCACGACGATTTCTCGATCGCGTCGTCGGATTTGAGGTTTCTCCGCTCTTGTGGTCGAAAGTTGCTCGGGGACTTTCTGCAGGACGTGTCCAGTCCGTAGCTGTACGCCTGATCGTAGAACGGGAACGCGAAATCCGAGCCTTTGTTCCTGAGGAGTATTGGGAAGTGTTCGCCGACCTTAAACGGTCGACGATTGATACACATAACCGATTTCAAGTAATCCGAGAAAACGGAAACGCGTTCCGACCGAACAATAATATTGACGCCAACCATGCAATTGAGCGCTTGGGCACGCACCCGTTTACGGTCGCCGACAGAGAGCAACGCGCAACTTCAAGCCGGCCCAATGCGCCTTTCATCACGTCAACTTTGCAGCAGGCAGCATCTACGCGACTGGGCTTTAGTGTCCGCAAAACGATGGCGACGGCGCAAAGCCTATATGAAGGCGGGTACATCACGTATATGCGAACGGATTCGACCAATATCTCGATAGAAGCGCTCGAAAGTGTGTGCGGCCATATCGCGACGTCGTATGGCCCCGAGTATCTCCCCGAACAACCGAACGTGTACACGAGCAAAGCCGATGCCCAAGAAGCTCACGAAGCAATTCGCCCGACGAATATTGCCGTCACTCAGAATGAACTCGAGAAGCAAGAAACTGACGCACAGGGTCTTTATCAACTTATAAGGGCGCAGTTTGTGGCCAGCCAGATGACCCGAGCGGAGTACCTGAATACAACGTATACAGTGCAAGCTGGACCTTATGAGCTGCGAGTTAGAGGACGAATCCTAAAATTCGATGGATTCACACGCGTCCTTCCAACAGCATCCAGGAAGGAAGACGAAATCGAGCTGCCAGATCTTAAGATTGGTGATGTTGTTGACTGCGTCGATACAGAAGCGGTGCAACACTTCACCAAGCCAACGCCCCGATACGGTGAGGCCAGTCTCGTCAAGGAGCTAGAAAAACTGGGTATCGGTCGACCTTCGACGTATGCGGCGATCATCTCGACTATACAAGATCGCGGGTACGTAACGCTCAAAACCCGTCGGTTCTATGCGGAAAAAATCGGTGAGCTTGTTACCGATCGTTTGATAGAGAGTTTTGAGGAACTTCTCGACTATTCCTTTACCGCGAATATGGAGGAACAACTCGACCAAATCGCCTGCGGTTCGAAAGAGTGGAAAAGCGTTCTCAATACGTTCTATCAAGACTTTTCGGCGAAAATGGTGGTTGCCTCAAACTCCGAAGGGGGCATGCGTCCGAATTCACCAACCGAAACGGATATTGAGTGTCTCGAGTGTGGTCGGCCTATGCAGGTGAGGACCGCAGGTACAGGGGTTTTTTTGGGGTGTTCTGGGTATTCGCTCAAACCAAAAGAACGATGCACCCATACGCTTAATCTAACGCCAGGCGACGAAATAGTAGACGTCGACGCAGATGACGAAGGTGAAAGCAGAATTCTTCGCATGAAAAGTCGATGCCGTCTGTGCTCGACGGTCATGGACAGTTACTTAATCGACGAGAACCGCCGCTTGCACCTGTGTGCCAACAACCCAGATTGCTCTGGTTTCATAGTCGAAAACGGAGAATTTCGAATCAAGGGATACGAAGGACCGGTCCTCGATTGCGACAAGTGTGGCGCGGAAATGCAACTGAAAAATGGTCGGTTTGGGAAGTACTTCGGTTGCACCAACGAGAAGTGCAGCAATACCCGCAAATTACTACGAAACGGGGAGGCTGCCCCGCCAAAAGCGGACCCAATTCCAATGCCCGAACTCAAATGCGTCAAAGTAGATGACCACTACGTCCTTAGAGACGGAGCCGCAGGTATTTTTCTTGCTGCGAGCGCATTTCCTAAGCACCGTGAAACGCGTGCTCCGCTGGTTTCCGAAATCAAAGTTCATGGTAATGAGCTTGACCCCAAATATCGCTTTCTTTTGTCAGCGCCGGATACAGATCCTGATGGAATCGCCACCGTCATCAAATATTCTCGTAAGAATAAAGAGCAATACGTTGCGTCAGAGAAAAATGGCAAGGCCACTGGTTGGCTTGCCCATTATCGCGACGGTCAATGGCTGCCTCAGGAAAAGAAATCTCCGAAGAAACGGTTAAAGTTGACCGGTTAGAACGGCAGCGTAATCCATGTTACGTGGTCGCCTACCGTGCAAAACATGCTGCGAACCCCGCGATTATCTACGGATCACGCCTACACTGATGCCTTCGATCGTACAGAGTTGCCTTCGGAGGTCAATATCGATCGGCTGATAGTCGTCGTTTTCAGGCACCAACCGGAGACTGCGTTTTGACTTCGTGAGCCGAATTCGTTTTACCGTCACCTCATCGTCGATTCGGACTACCACAATCTGACCATCACGGGCTTCGGGCGTCTTATGGACGGCTAATAAATCGCCGTTCAATATGCCCGCATTAATCATGCTATCACCACGTACCCGTAGCAAAAAATCCGCGTGAGGACGAAAAAACGCCGCGGAAATATCACAGGTATCCTCAATATTTTCCTGTGCGAGGATGGGATTACCTGCTGCAACACGCCCTACAATTGGAAGGCCATCGCTTCCGGGAAGCCGTATGCCTCTGGATGTCCCCGGAATCATTTCGATTGCGCCTTTACGCGCAAGAGCCTTCAAATGCTCCTCAGCAGCATTTGGCGACTTAAATCCGAACTCGCTCGCGATATCCGCTCGCGTAGGTGGATAACCGGTATCTCTGATGTGGGTCCTAATAAGGTCCAGGACTTCCGCTTGTCGAGTAGTCAGCTTTTCCATAAGAGACCTCTACTTGCTCCGCGCAAAAAATTCACGGTTACAACACTACCTGTTCAAATATACAGTGGCTGTGATTATATACAGTATTTTTTAGCTTTGGTACGTCTATTCAGAACCTCTCCGGGCGTCAAAAAAAACAAACCAATGAATGATCGACTTGATCTGAACCGTTACTTGCAGCACTTTGGAAAAATTAACCACTACTGGGATCAAAATGATTGATACGTGGATTGATCGGGCCGCAATATTTGATAGCAATATGTGGTCCGTCCTCGGGATCGTGTTACTGACTTTCTTTTTGGACGCCGTATTGCGCTTTATCTTCAACCGTATCGCGCGACGCCTTGAAAACACCCGCAACCTATGGGACGACGCGCTCCTGGAATCTGCTCGAAAACCGGTACGTTGGGGCATTATGCTAGTTGGCATTCTCTGGGCAGCGAAGGTCGTGGGCGGCGACGAGCCGTCTGACGTCTTCCAACTCGTCGATCCGATTAGAAAAGTTGGCCTCGTCTTACTGCTCGCATGGTTTGCGTCTCGCATCGTCAGCAACATCCAAGACAGCATGCAAGATGCCCGATATCAGGACCGTCCGTGGGACGCCTCTATCGCGAATGGGATCGGCAGGTTGCTTCGAGTTTCCATCATAGTCGCGACGGCGCTCGTCGTACTCCAAACCTTGGGGATTAGCATCAGTGGCATGTTGGCATTTGGTGGCATTGGGGGATTGGCTGTCGGATTTGCAGCACAGGATCTCCTTGCCAATTACTTTGGTTTCTTAATGATTCTCTTTAAACAACCATTTAAGGAAGGCGACTGGATTAGTTCACCTGACCGAGAAATTGAAGGCACCGTCAAAGAAATCATGGTCCTCAACACATTGATTGAGACATTCGATAAACGTCCACTGCACATTCCAAACGCTGTTTTCACCAATCTGATCGTCGAAAACCCCGGCCAAATGAACAACCGACGGATCAAAGAGGTAATCGGCGTACGTTACGACGACATCAGCGTCTTACCGAGCATCCTTGAGGATATCCGTCATTTGCTCCGGAACCACGACGCCATCGACAACGACCAAACATTGATGGTGAACCTACTCTCCTTTGGTTCCTCGTCGGTTGATTTCTGGATCTACACGTTTACGAAAACGACTGTGTGGACCGAATTTCACGAAATCAAAGAATCCATCCTCTTTGAAATCGCAAGTATCATCGAACAGCATGGCGCCGAAATCGCATTCCCAACACAGACATTACACGTCAAGTCACCCGAGACGAATTTGGAACCGAGAGAACAACAGAGTTCTTCGTGACGACCATACCTGAGGAATACGAGCTCCTGTTCGACTCCAATACGATTGAACACGCTATCGATCAAGTTGCCGTTCGAATCACTCTGGACCTTGCCGATACGCTACCTATATTCGTCTGTATCATGAACGGCGGTCTCCCGTTCATGTGGGATCTAACAAAAAGGTTGAAGTTTCCATTGGCGATGGATTTCTTGTATGCGGCTCGATATGACGGAATGCAGGGCGGAGAAATTCGCATTCATACACGACCCCAGACAGATTTGCGCAACCGTACTGTGGTGGTAGTCGACGACGTTATCGATCACGGCGTAACTCTTCAGGCAGTAGTGCAGGAACTTAAGGCAACAACCGCGACTGTACGGACCGCGGTTTTAGTTGATAAATCCGAATCGCGTGTCTCCGATGATCTTCGGAAACTTGAGCCCGATTACGCTGCGCTGAAAGCGCCCACTCGGTTTCTGATCGGGCGGGGCATGGATTTTGACGGTCTATATCGAAATCTCCCCGAGATATATGCGCACGCCGTTTGATCAAGCCCGTTACCGCGGCACATGAAACAGAACGAGCATAGCGAGATACCCAAGTTAATCGGCGTTCTTGGCGGAACCATTACCGCCACGGACGCCGATCTCGGTGAAACTACGGAATCGCCGCTAACCCCCTTTGGCCACGCGTCCGCGCCGGTGCAGAACATAGACATTGGGCAAACTAACGTGGCCTTTATAGCGCGACATGGAGTGCCGCGCGCAATTGCTCCCCACGACATCAATTACCGTGCGAATCTTTGGACCCTGTATAAAGCACCGGTTTCAGCCATCATCGCGATGTACGCCGTTGGCGCCATCGAAAATGATCTGGCGGTTGGTGACATCGTCATACCGGATCAGATCATTGACTACACATGGGATCGAGAAGGTTTCTTCAACGCAACGTTGGGCCTGAACCACTACGACTTTAGTGAGCCGTTTGATCCGGTCGTTCGACGGCACCTCATCTCGTCGGCACAAGAAACCGGAAATTCGATTAGTAACACGGGAACTTACGCGTGTACTCAAGGGCCGCGGCTCGAAACATCGGCAGAAATCGACCGCTTTGGAAGGGATGGGTGCAACCTCGTCGGAATGACCGCGATGCCCGAAGCAGCTCTCGCCAGAGAATTGAACATCCCGTTCGGTGGTATCTGTTTAATCGTAAATGCGGCTGCAGGTCGCGGCGACGGACCAATCCAACATCATGAGATCAACCTCGCTATCGAGCACAACTCCGGAACCCTCCTCAACATCGTCGGTCGCGCTGCCCGAGGACTCCAAGATATCCCTTACTAATTCTGGAACGTCAACGGGTACGATCTTGACCAACATGCCAAGGGCAGGGTGGTCAAGGTAGTGAACTTCGCCACTGCGCATGCGTCTGCTGTCTCGCAATTCGACGAAACTATGTTCCTGCCCAATTAACGGTCCGGGTGCGTTCATCCAAAGTCGTACGTCGACGTGCAAATAGCGGCCTCGGGTCGCGGAAATGGTACCTTCGACTTCGTATAATCCACTGTCCCCTTGCTCTCCTAATTGCACCAACAAAGGAACCGCTGCACTCCGATCGGGAACCGGCTGAAGCCACAAACCATGACCAATTATTCGGTATCCTCCCCTGCGTAAACGAGCCGCGGCCGACCCGAAGCTAAGTTTGTCGGTATGCCAGATATAACTTGAAGCAATTAACCATCTATCCAGCTTGCTTAATGGATCTCTATAGCCATCGCGGGTGGCAGTCAGTTGCGTTGCGCCGGGCAATCGGGGGGGAACAACACCACGGGAATCAGGGCGCACGAGATTCACGCTATCGGATCCGAGGGAAGCGTTCTGTGCGTCGGACGAAACAACCTTCTTGAATGGCGGGTAGTGCCACAACGCATCCGAGTCGCTTGACCGTGCCTCATCGTCTGTCATCCACCATCCCGAAGTCTCTTCTGCCAGGTAACCAAAGAGTTCAGACCTAGGATCAACCCAATCGAGCCGAATCGGCACTAGGGTGCGCGAATAAGTTCTGAAATCGTTAACGGCAATTTGCTCAACTAAGGAATCGTCTTCCGTCTCTGGTAAATGAGCATTCGTGCTCGAGAAAATCACCGTCTCGATGCAATACCAGTTGTCCGCGAAAGGACCCGTATCAGCGATAACCGTTGACCGTATAAACAGCCCGAACGTCGATATCAGAAACAACTTTCTCACTGAGTTTTCTCGGACACTAGGTCTTTCCCATACAGACCTTCTAGGATTTTTTCGACAAACCTAAACCGAGCCCCCTCAGTTTCTAAAATTCGATTTATGCTCAGGCGATTGCCATCAATAAGTTCATACGTTTCTGGCGATTCCTGCACAAGCTTTATCAGTGCATGAGGGTCGATGGCGGTGTCGTTTGCGAATTCAATACGACCTTTAACGGGTCCTAAATCGATCCGGTTGATGCCCAGCTCTACCGCAGACAGTTTTATCTGAGTCGAGAGAAACAAATTTGATACTGCCAACGGCAAATTCCCAAAACGATCCACCATTTCTATTTTCAATTCGTCTAGTTCATTTTTGGAAACGGCACCTGCGATGCGCTTATAGAGAATCAAGCGGATATCAACGTCGTGAACGTACTCTTCGGGTATGAGAGCAAGAGCGTGCAAATTCACCTCATGCACGTCCGAGAGAGGCACGTCCAAATGGGGGATTTCCCCCGCTCGAATTGCCGCGACGGCCCGTTCCAGCATCTCCATGTACATTGTGTAGCCAACGGTCTCAATCTGACCTGATTGGACGTCACCTAGTAATTCACCTGCACCACGAATTTCCATGTCGTACGTCGATAATGTGAAGCCAATCCCCAGTTCTCCGGATGCCTCGATCGCATCCAACCGTTTTCTGGCATCGCGCGTCACAGCTTTAGGATGTGGCGTTAACAGGTATGCATACGCTTGCCGTGTGGATCGACCCACGCGTCCCCGGAGCTGGTGTAATTGGGCTAAGCCAAACTTGTCCGCACGATCAATCACAATCGTGTTGGCGTTCGGAACGTCAATACCGCTCTCGATGATCGTGCTGCAAACAAGAAGGTTACTTTTGCGGTGGTAAAAGTCCGCCATGGCCTTTTCAAGACGCCGTTTCGGCATTTGTCCGTGTCCCACCGCAACGCGAGCCTGCGGGTATAGCTCCGACAGTTCTTCGGCCGTTCGTTCGATCGTTCTAACGTCGTTGTGTAGATAGAAGACCTGTCCGCCACGCGACAGCTCCCGCTCTATCGCGTCGCGGATGACCTGCCGGTTCTTCCGTATCACAAACGTTTTAATAGCAAGTCGTTGTGCCGGTGGGGTCGCGATAATGGATAGTTCACGCAAACCACTGAAGGCCAAATTCAAAGTGCGAGGGATCGGTGTTGCCGTAAGCGATAAGACATCTGCAGATTCTCGGATACTCTTCAAGTGCTCTTTCTGTCGGACGCCGAACCTGTGCTCTTCGTCGATAATGACCAACCCGAGATCCTTAAAGTCAAAACCCGAGGTCAACAGTCGATGCGTACCAATTACGATATCTACCGATCCATTGGCTATTTTTTCCTTAAGGCGTTTTACGTCTCCATCCTGCCGCATTCGCGAAATGACTTCGATTTGCTGTGGCCATTGAGAGAATCGATCACTGAACGTCTCGTAGTGCTGCTGAGCCAAAAGAGTCGTGGGAACCAACACAGCGACTTGTTTCCCGGCTTGCGAAGCGATGTATGCAGCCCTCATTGCAACTTCGGTCTTGCCAAATCCAACGTCACCACAAATTAGACGGTCGGTCGCGCGAACTCTCGTTAGGTCTTCAATCATCGCGTCGATAGCGTTTCGTTGATCTGATGTCAGTTCAAAAGGAAACTCATCGCAAAATCTCTGGTAGTCCGCGTCTGGTCGCGGAAACGCAAAGCCCTCCGCAATTTCCCGACGCGCATATATGTCTAAAAGCTCTGCCGCAACATCACGGATCTTCTCCGCGGCTCGCCGCTTCTCCTTTGCCCATCTATCGGTGCCGAGTCTGTGAAGCGGAGCCGATCGGTGGTCTGCGCCAGCGTATCGCGAAATTAAGTCCAAGGAAGTAACAGGCACGTATAAACGCGCGCCCTCGGCATATTCCAACGTCAAGAACTCCAAGGGATGCGCGTCGATATTCAAGATCTCCAAGCCTTTGTATCTCCCGATCCCGTGTTCAACATGGACGACGGGTGCACCCACGTGCAGTTCTGTCAAGTTTCTTATGACAAATTCAGGATCAATAGTGCGCGGCCGTGAATTCTTGGTGCGACCTTCAAACTCACGACCGAATATTTGGGCCTCGCTAATGACAGCTATATCATCAAATACAAAACTGCGATCAATGGGTGCGATCACGAGCCCAGGAGACGCTCCGGCATCCAGCCACCGAGAAAAATCTTCCGCCTCGGTCGCGACAACCGCGCTACGCTGCAAGAACTCATCCAGACGGGCAAGTCGTCCCGCTGATTCAGCCGTAAATAATAGGCGACTGGAAGTAGTCTCTATATATTGACGTAGAGCTTTTCCCGGGTCACTACGCGATAGTTCCGCGCGTACGTTGGGCATTGGAAGCGCGCCAAGTCGAACCGCGTGCCGTTTTCTCTTGTGGTAGGGGTCTAGTTGAATGACGCCATGCTGTCTAAACCGTTTGGATACAGCCGACCATTGCTGAAATAGCCGTTCCGGAGCAAGTATTGGGCGTTCTACATCATGGCACAGGCTTTCATAGCGGGTCTTCAGTTCTTTCCAGAAACGCTTCGCCGACTCTTCCACTCTATCGGCAAGGACGAATACACAATCCTCTGGTAGGTAGTCAAATAGCGTTTCAGTATTTTGAAAAAAAAGAGGTAAGTAATATTCCAATCCTTGTGCCGCCACCCCATCACTAACGTCTTGATATAACTGACAGCGGCGTACATCGACATTAAACGTATCATGCCACGCTTTACGAAAACGGGAAATTGCGCTCTGATCAAGTGGAAACTCCTCGGCAGGCAATAATCTAACCTCATCGAGTCTCGCGATGGTTCGTTGCGAATCAGGATCAAAACTTCGGATCCCATCAATCAAATCGTCGTAGAGATCAATGCGTATAGGCCGACCACTACCCATGGGGAAGATATCCATGATCGATCCGCGAACTGCAAATTCGCCTCGTTCGAGCACAAGTTCTACGTGGCGGTATCCTGTTTGTGTCAATCGTTCGCGTTCCAGCTGGATATCAAAGGTCTGTCCAGGTTCGAAAAGAAAGGATTGGGATCGAACAAACCGATTCGGTGGCATGTGTTGCAATAAAGTACGCACCGACACCACTAACACGCCGCTGGTTACGTCAAACAGTTCAAACGATGTCGCAAGTCGTTCCGAGATCAGGTCGTCGTGAGGGGAAAACGTGTCGTAGGGTAGCGTTTCCCATTCAGGGAATTTCAGAACGTTTAATTCCCGCGAACCGAAGAACCGAAGCTCATTAGCCACCCGATCAACTTCTTCTGAGTCTGACGCCACGTATATAAAAAACTGACCCGAACACGAATTCAGCTGAGCTAATACGTACGAATCGGCGCTGCCGACATAGTCCTGCCAGTTGTGAACCAGATGGGGCGCTGGAACTTCTATTTGTCTAGTTATGCTCTTTAATTCCATCGAAATAGCTTTGCGTCATGCCCCCCAATTCCCGGCGATTACTTTCGATTCTTGTGGTAGCAACCAGCAAGAAAGATTAAAATCCACGTTTTGAAGAGGAAATTCTATACTCCCTTGGCGGTTGCATATTCCGAGCAGCCTGTATTCGAATGAAAGCAACCAACATTCTGGATCCAAACTACTTCCACAAAGTAGTCGACTGTCAGTGGGCTTGTCCCTCCCATACCCCGGTACCCGAATACATCAGGCTCGTCGCCCAACAAAGGTATACCGAAGCTTACATGATCAATTGGGATTCCAATGTCTTCCCGGGGATACTAGGAAGGACCTGCGATCGACCTTGTGAACCGGCGTGTCGGCGTGTTCGGACAGAAGAAAAGCCGGTCGCAATATGTCGCCTGAAACGTGTCGCCGCCGATCACAAAGGCGATATCACGCCATTCCTTCCAAGAGTGCCGAAAGAGAAAAACGGCAAAAAGATCGCGCTGCTTGGCGCGGGCCCTGCCTCGCTTGCTGTGGCCAGAGACTTATTACCGTTCGGGTACGAGATCGACATGTTTGATCAAGATTCAGCCGGCGGCGGAATGATGCGTAGCCAGATCCCGGCTTTCAGGCTACCGGCCGATGTTTTAGATGAAGAAGTTAACCTCATTCTCAATATGGGCGTTAACACTCACTTCGATTACGAGATAACGAGTATGCAGGCCATGCTCGACATGAATTACGACGCGTATTTTGTCGGTACCGGCGCACCCAGAGGGCGGGATTTAGACATCCCTGGTCGAACAGAAGTTGATCAGCACATCTCCATCGGTATTGATTGGTTATCGAGCGTCGCGTTCGGCCACACCACAAGTATTTCCGGAAAAGTCATCGTCATGGGGGGCGGTAACACAGCGATGGACTGTTGCCGAACGTCCACTCGATTGGGGGCAGAATCAGTGACCGTCGTGGTCCGCAGCGCGTTCGAGGTCATGAAAGCCAGCGATTGGGAAAAAGAGGAAGCTATGAACGAAGACATCCCCATCATAAACAACCGGCCCCCGAAAGAGTTTGTTCATGAGAACGGCAAATTGAAGGGCATATTGTTTGGGTGTGTCACACCGGTCGAAGAGGATGGCCGGCTTAAATATGTGCCTAGCGGCGAACCCGATGTCTTTATAGAAGCCGACCACATCCTCATGGCGATCGGGCAAGAGAACCACTGTCCCTGGATTGAGCGTGACATCGGGATTGAATTTGATAAGTGGGATTGCCCTGTTCTCGACGATGACACGCTGCAGTCAACGAATTCCAAGATATTTTTCGGCGGAGACTCTGCGTTAGGGCCAGAGAACATCATCTGGGCGTCTGCACACGCACATAAAGCCGCGATCTCGATGCATCTTTTTTGTCAGGGAAAAAACATTAAGAACGAGCGTCCCCCCGAAGGAGTCAACCTGCTCAGCCAAAAAATGGGTATCCACGAGTGGAGTTATGATGCCGAACACGACCCTTCGGTCCGTCGCATCGTCCCACACGCCCATAAAGAAGCCTCCTTAAAGAATATAAAGGTGGAGGTCGAATTAGGTTTTGACGAAAAACTCGGATTTGACGAGGCGCAACGCTGCCTAAATTGCGACGTACAAACCGTGTTCACCGACTCGCTTTGTATTGAGTGCGATGCTTGTGTCGATATATGCCCGATGGACTGCATTAGCTTTACCGCCAATGCCGAAGAAAGTGCGCTACGCCCAGCGCTCATAGCACCCGCCGAAAATCTAGAACAAGACCTCTATGTGTCGGGACATCTCGAAACTGGCAGGGTCATGGTGAAAGACGAAGACGTCTGTCTGCACTGTGGGCTATGCGCAGAACGCTGTCCGACGAATGCTTGGGATATGCAGAAATCCGTAATACATATCCCACAATTGGGCTCATATGCGGAATGACAACATATAACGATTTTGTCATCCGTTTCGCCAACGTAAACGGATCTGGCTCGGCCAGCGCCAACGGTATGTTTGCCAAAGCGCTTTTTCGGATGGGCATTCCTGTTGCGACTCGGAATATATTTCCATCAAACATCCAAGGCTTACCCACTTGGTTCGAGGTACGGGCCTCGGAAAAGGGATATCTGGGACGACGGGAAGGGGTCGACATCATGGTCGCCATGAATGCGGAAACCTACGAAGAAGATCTAGCATCCATCGTACCGGATGGATTTTTATTACACGACAACTCGCAAGGTGGGGATCGCCGTTTAAACCGAAGCGATATCAACGTCCTGGGCATACCGATATCAAAACTTGTCCAATCCGAATTTGCAGATCCTAAGCAGCGCCAGCTATTTAAGAACATCGTCTATCTCGGTGCGTTGTCTGCCTTGATGAACATCGATTTCGAAATCATAAAGGGATGGTTTCCGCTCAGTACAAAGGAAAAGACGACCTAATTCAGCCGAACATTACGGCGATGGAAATTGGCCGCTCATACGCACGCGATTACATGGATTCGCCGTTACCAATCCAAGTCCGCGCGTCTGAGGGGGTAGGGGACAGGCTCTTAATTAATGGCAACGAGGCAGCAGCTCTGGGAGCTATCTATGGTGGCGCTACCATTTGTGCCTGGTACCCGATCACACCATCCACATCGATGGCGGAAGCGTTCGAACTACACGCCTCCAGACTACGAGTGGACGCTGAAACCAATCGGAAGAATTATGCGGTGATCCAAACCGAGGACGAGATGGCTGCCATGGGCATCGTGATTGGCGCAGGTTGGAACGGCGCCCGAGCTTTTACCGCGACATCAGGCCCCGGCGTTTCGCTCATGACAGAATTCCTTGGCCTCGCTTATTTCGCCGAGATACCGGCCGTTCTTTTCGATATCCAGCGGGCTGGCCCTTCGACCGGAATGCCGACGAGAACACAGCAAGCGGATCTTCTATCCGCCGCGTATGCATCGCATGGAGATACGCGACATCCGTTACTTTTCCCGGCATCACCGAAAGAGTGCTTTGAATTCGCCGCATCATCTCTAGATCTAGCCGATCGACTACAGACGCCCATCATTGTGCTTAGTGATCTTGAAATTGGCATGAACGACAATTTGTCTGAGCCTTTTTTATGGGACGACCAACGCCGCTATGACCGAGGAAAAGTATTGAGTCAGCAACAGCTCGATGAGGTTAGCGAATTCGGTCGTTATCTCGACATCGATGGTGATGGAATCGGTTACAGAACGCTTCCAGGTACGCATCCAACCAAAGGTGCGTTCTTTACGCGCGGCACGTCCCGCGACGAATACGCGGTCTATACCGAATCCCCGGAAGCGTATACCGCCAACATGGATCGTCTTCTCAAGAAGTGGGCTACCGCCAAAACGATCGTGCCGTCACCCGAAATTGTCGATGGTGGTCAAAAAGCAGGCATCATCTACTACGGATCAACGGCACTGCCCATGAGCGAAGCGCTAGATCGATTAAGCGACGACGGAATTCAGCTAGACACGATGCGATTGCGAGCGTTTCCGTTCGGCATGGACGTCGAAGCCTTCATTGATAAACATGACATTATTTTCGTCGCTGAACAAAATCGAGACGCACAAATGCGTACATTGCTTGTTAACGAACTAGAAATCGATCCTACCCGATTCATATCCGTTCTCTACTATGGCGGCTTCTCCATTTCTGCGGATACGATCCATGAACAAATTTTGGCGCATTACATGGACCACAACCTGCCACGCTTGAAAGAGGTGCATTCATGACCTATGTCAAGAAACCCGATGTCCATCATCCTCATTTGAAAGTAAACGAAATAGGTCTGAACCGTAGAGATTATGAGGGCTCGGTGTCGACGCTTTGTGCAGGGTGTGGTCATGACTCAGTCAGTGCGGCCATTGTCCAAGCTTGTTCGGAACTCTCGATACCGCCACACCGTTTTTTGAAGATCTCTGGAATTGGGTGCTCATCAAAAACACCCAGCTATTTTTTGGGGAATTCTCACGGATTTAACTCGGTTCACGGACGTATGCCCTCGGTCGCCACAGGCGCGAATCTAGCCAACAGAGACATGTATTGCGTGGGTGTTTCAGGTGATGGTGACAGCGCTTCAATTGGACTGGGGCAGTTTGCGCATATCGTTCGGCGCAGGATCAACATGCTTTACGTCATCGATAACAATGGAACCTATGGTCTTACAAAAGGGCAGTTTTCAGCAACTAACGACCTGGGGTCTACGAGCAAAAAAGGTGTGCCCACGTTATATTCCTCGATTGATATGGTGTCGATGGCTCTGCAGATCGGAGCAAGTTTTGTTGCCCGAAGTTTTTCTGGGGACAAGCCTCAATTGGTACCGTTGATCAAGGCCGCGATCCTGCATAAAGGGTTTGCCTTTATCGACGTCATTTCTCCATGTGTCCTGTTCAACAATCACGCCGGATCAACCAAAAGTTACGACTATGTCAGAGAACATACCGAACACGTCGTTGATGCCGACGTCGTCCCCCCGCACGAAGAAATTACCGTAGATTACGAACCAGGAACCAGCGAATCGGTAAATATGCCCGATGGCTCACTGTTACATCTAAACAAACTGTCGGACGACTACGATCCGTACGACCGAGTCAAAGCTCTTATTCGCGTCCAAGAAGCACAAGAACGGGGTGAGGTGATCACCGGGTTATTGTACGTTTCCAGAGAGCCACACGACTGTCATGAAATATTAGACACGACAGATGTACCGCTCAACGCCCTCGATGAATCGGTACTTTGTCCAGGCGCGGATAAATTAGAGGAAATTAACCAGAGTTTTAGGTAACAGGTTCGCAACGTTTTTTCACACATTAACGGCTTAGCGTTTGACCTAACCAAAAGGTCCTGACGCTCAGTCGAAAACTTTAAACATGAATAGGGCGTGCAAGTCTTTACTGAGCGTAGCCTAGTACCTATCATTCCGCCCGCTCCGAAATCGCAATAAGGACAACTCGTGGCGCTCGCCAGCCTAGATGATTATTTCCCCGACTGGAAAGAACGCGAAGCTCTCGCTGAAGCCATGGTTCCAATCATTGGACAGCTCTATCGACGCAATGTAGTCGCGTACTGTTATGGACAACCTCTTCACAATCAAAGCGTCCTTAAGATTATGCAGACCCATCGGTTTGTGAGGCAGGTTGCCCACAACGAAGTTTCCGAATTCGAGAGCTTTCCCATATTGGAAGCGATGTCTGAGCTCGACCTGGGACCATCTCATATAGACGTAGGGAAACTTGCAAGCGAGTACATGGATCGTACCCGCGATGAGACCGGTTTATCCGTCTTCGACTTCACACAACATGCCTGTGAGGAAGTAATTGGACGCCACGTAAAACCGCTAGAGAAACCCCAAGATGTCATCCTTTACGGGTTCGGCAGAATAGGGCGGCCATTAGCGCGCCTCCTAATAGAAAAAACAGGAGGCGGCGATCAACTGCGGCTCCGTGCCGTCGTGGTACGCAAGAACTCCGAAGAAGACCTCGAAAAACGAGCTGAACTGTTGCGCCGCGACTCCGTCCACGGTCCATTCCAAGGCACCGTAAGGACTGATGCGGAAAATAATTGCATCATTGCAAACGGCAACGTCATTCAGCTTATCCATTCTGACGATCCGGGAAAAATCGACTACACCACATACGGTATCGATAATGCGATCGTTATCGATAATACAGGCGTATGGCGGGACGAGGAGGGGCTCGGACAGCATCTTGTATCTAAAGGTGTCGCTCGAGTAATTTTGACCGCACCCGGAACGGGGGACGTCAAGAATATTGTCTCTGGAATCAATTCAAGCGAACTCACGGCGTCGGACAAAATCGTTTCGGCGGCGTCTTGTACGACCAACGCCATTGTGCCCGTGCTGAAAGCGATGAACGACGAATTCGGTATCGATCACGGGCATGTGGAAACGGTGCACGCGTACACCCCAGACCAAAACTTAACGGACAACTACCACAAGAAAAATCGGCGAGGCCGCGGCGCGGCACTCAACATGGTTATTACGGAGACTGGTGCTTCCTCAGCTATTGTCCAGCTACTACCCGAACTAGCAGGAAAAGTCACCGGGAGCGCGATCAGAGTACCTACTCCAAATGTATCCCTGGCGATACTCAATCTCACGCTTTCAGAACGAACTGAAGTCAAAAAGGTCAACGATCACCTTCGTCACATGGCATTGCACTCTGTAATGCAACGTCAAATTAATTTCACCGAGTCGACGGAGGTCGTCTCGTCAGATTTCATAGGTGATCGTCACGCATGCATCGTGGATTCCGGAGCGACCATTGTCGATGGCAACCGGGCGATTGTTTATCTCTGGTATGACAATGAATACGGATACGCATGCCAAGTCATCAGAGTTGTACAAAAGTGGGCGGGCATCAGTTATCCCCTTATTCCTACCGACGTATCTATGACAGGGTTCTGAATATAGGTGGAGTAGAGAGAGCAGTCCGCATTGGCAGAACCAAGTTGAGATTTCCAATAAGATGCTAAAAAGGCCCGCATGAACGTTGGCAACTTGGTACGAATTTAGTTTCAGTGGATGCACGCCGAGTCCCTTCAAATTGATTTTCATCTTCCCGGGTGTCGCTCACTCAAAGAGAAAAGGCGCCGCCTTGCTCGATTACGCGATAAGTTCGGTCGTGTCACGAATATCGCAGCCTGTGAGTCCGGGAAAAACGATATACACGACCGCGCGCAGTGGACATTCGTGGCAATCGCCAGCAGCGAAAAGATTGTTCACAAGACCATCCAGGAAGTTTGCGATTGGTCCGCCCAAACACTCGATGCGACCATCGTAGCTATTCATCGAGAAAACATTGCGTAAATCGGCAGTAAGCGCGACGATATATCCATGAGTCAGATAACCGTCGTCTTGATTGTGGCGCTGGTTGCTCTTTGGTTTAGATCAGCCCGCAAAACCCGCACGCGCTGGTTAGAACAATTAAATCTTCCCGGCGTTTGGGACCTCGATGACAGCCACTCGCGGACCATATCGCTCGAAATACGAGGTACGCTATCAGCCGGAAAGTATCGATTTCGAACCGATAATCGAAACGAATCAGGTGAGTGGCGAATCGCTGGTCAATCGATCGCTTTTTCTGTCGATGGTGGTAGCGAAGAAAGGTGTGAACTCCGCCTTTTTGGCGCAGGTCGTGTAGGTATCAATGGCCCGCGACACATACGCCAGATTTACGTAAAAAGAGCAGATAACGTTGTTCCGCTGCGGAGTAGTTCATGAGCGTTTCCAACGTCAGATTCTGGATCAGAGATATTTCGCCTTCCTAATACTGGACGCCCGACTCACGAAATAGATAGCGACGCAGGCAAGAATGAATGCCGGCAGTATTTCGTATATATCAAACATTCCACCGGATAGATTTCGCCACAAGAAAATAGTGGAACCGCCGACCAACATTCCTGCGATAAG
>JAYGFA010000060.1:0-6201 GCA_046582115.1 Pseudomonadales bacterium
TACTGCATCGAGGTCGATGGGCTTGAGCTTGCCGGCATTCCGAAATGGAAGGCGACCGGTTGGACGTCGTACAAGTGGAACACGGACCGTGGTGACCTGACTGCATATGCAGCCTTGGCATTTACTGGCGAGTACTCGACCAAAGAGTTCAACCGGCCCTGGGACTGGGTCCCGGAACGAAATCGCTTGGATTTGCGGGTGACCTACCGGGCCAGTGGTGGCAAGTGGCAGAGTTCGGTGTTCATCGATAACGTTCTCAATAAGACCTACATTCGGGAGTCGGACATGCACCCCCGACACTCGGGGTACGGCGATAACTGGTCGAACAACGTTGTTGCGCTCTATCCACGCTACATGGGGATTTCGTTCACCTACAACTATAACCAATAAGTTAACGTAGGCTCGGTCATAAAAAGGCGCACTTTGGTGCGCCTTTTTTGTATCCCCACCGTGATCTACGTCTTCGACACATCCAAGTAATCGCCAACGTATAGAAGCCACGCAGTCCTCGAACTAAGGGGTTTAATGAAGACGACGGATGGTGCTACCCGTACCCGGCTGAAGAAATCCGGACTATATTCAGCTTCCTGAGGTGGAGATCACGATGAAAACACGATGGCTACATGCTTTAAGCGTTGTCTTTCTGATAACGGCGACGGTAGGTCCCTCCTACGCGCAACAAGCAGTTGGCCAAGGCTGGGCGCCCTGGACAGATCCGGAAGTCGTCCAAGCGATGTCGAATTTACGGATGTCAAAGGATCAGTTTGAACGGTTGCGTGGCGCGGTTACCGACTTTTTAGATGGAGCAATGACGGAATACGTCTCAATGAGGAAACAACAAAAATCCGACATACCACGGCGTATGAAACAAGCCGTTGCCAGACATGCCCGAAAAATGGATAAAGAGATGCGAACGGTTCTTGATGACGACCAGTACATGCTTTACGAGCAGTACAGGACGGTGCTTACGACGAAAACCAAGCAGATGTTTGCGCCGTCGCGAGCTCGACGGCGCTGAAGCATGCTGAATTTAGAGCGTTTTATCGACGAGAGTTCCTAGTTGTGCGCAAACGCGGGTAGTTCGAACTGTTGACGTCGGCCCGGAGATAGCCCATTTAACATGCGGATTGAATGATGAGAGGAACTACGTCGGGTGAATTCCGTGGAAGATGCTGTTGACATCTTGACGCGAGCGAAAGCTCTCGATCTAGGCGGCAACTATGACATACCGCCGGGCGATCCTATTTCCCATTTCGGTGCCGGGTTTGCCAAAGTCCTCTGTTCGAATGTCTTTCTGGCGGGACTCGATTCAACGTTTGCGGCAGAACATAACGGTTACTTTACCGCTCCTTACGAAGATCGATCACGTGTCACGGACATTCGCGTCGATGTTGAATCCCGGAGTGTACATGTCGCCCTAGATAACGGTGTCACCCGTACCGCGACGATTTGTGGTAGCCAGGGTGCTGTCGCGATACCGCTGGAAGCAGACGACGTTTTTTTTACGCCAAGCATTGTCCATTCGACGTTGCCGCCGGCGGAAACACAACAGTGGCCACTTGGTGACGTTGTTGACGAGTATCATGGACCCCTCGACCAGAAAGCCGTCGCCAATGCCGTGAATCTAGCCTTTGGCGAAGGGAGCATGACGTCGGCAGTGGTGGTCACTCACCAAGGATCGCTGGTCGCGGAGCAATACGGCCAAGGCATCGAATCGACAACGCTGCTTGAAAGTTGGTCGATGGGAAAAAGTCTGACGGCAACACTCCTCGGGTTGCTTGTACACGATGGCGAATATGCGTTGGATGAGCCAGCGCCTATCCCGGAATGGCAATCGGGGGGTGATGCCAGGGCATCGATCCGTGTGGCCGACATTGTGCAAATGTCGAGCGGATTGCGTTTTCGAGCCATGATGGATCCCGATTACGAACCTAAGGCGGGATACCCGGATCATTTGTATGTTTACACGGGCGGCGTGGACGCCTATCACTACGCGGCGACACGGCCCCAGCAGTGGCCGCCCGGTCAGGTCGGGCGTTACCGCAATGGCGACCCATTGCTTGCGAATTACTTAGTGCGGTTGGCGGTGGAAGCCCGCGGCGAGAACTACCACGCCTTCCCCCAACACGCACTGTTTGACCCAATCGGTATCCGGAATGCGGTACTTGAAACCGATCCGTTTGGTAATTTTCTGTTAAACGGGTACGAGTTCGTCAGTGCGCGTGATTGGGCGCGACTGGCCAATTTGTATCTCCAGGACGGCATCGTGGCCGGAAAGCGTTTGCTGCCGGAAGGCTGGTCAGAATTCGTGAGCACACCGGCGCCTGGTTGGGTCGCGGATGGTCGGCCGATTTACGGAGGGTTTTTCTGGTTGAACCGCGGCCCACGAGCGACGCGCATGCCACTTCCGGAAGATGCGTATTTTATGGCCGGCGCGGGTGGTCAGAAAACGATCATCGTGCCATCCCGCGGTCTGGTGGTGGTACGGATCGGTCACTTTTCAGGAGCGGCTAAATCTCAGGCCTCGCTTGACCGAACACTTTCAGCGCTGATGGAGTTGGTACCCGAGCGCCGCTCGGCCTAGGCGGCAAATTGCGCCAAGTGGTAGTCGGTATCGCCGAATTGCGATTCAATGACCAACAGCCGTTTAAAGTAGTGACCGACAGCCAATTCTTCGGTCATGCCCATGCCGCCGTGCAGTTGAACCGCGTTTTCCCCGATGAAGGCGGCGGACTTGCCCACCAAGTGTTTTAACGCATGTGACGTTCGCACTGCCGTGGGTGCATCTTGGACTGCTTCCAGCGTGGCACGGTAGAGCAGCGATTTGCATTGCTCGTATTCCATAAACATATCGACCATACGATGCTGTAACACCTGAAAATCAGACAACGGATGGCCAAACTGTTCGCGCTCCTGGGTGTAGTCGACGGTGCTCTTGTAAAGCACTTCCATGCACCCTGACGCCTCTGCGGACAGTGCGAGAACGCCGTCGTGGGCCGCCTTTGCCAAAAGATTGAAGTCGCCAATAATCCGCTCAGCCGGAACACGAACATTTTCCAGCGTCAGTTCTGACGCGCGGCCGCCATCGACCGTGGGAAAGTGGTTGCCATCGAGATCACCGCTGTCGATTAGAAATAACGCGATGCCGTTTTTGTCTTGTTGTCCGCCGCCGGTTCTCGCGGACACGATGACGTGGGTTGCGGTGGCCGCGTTTGGGACCATGGACTTCTTGCCGTTGAGAACATAGTGATCGCCGTCTTCTCGAGCGCTCGTGACGACATCGTCCAAGTCAAAACGTGATTGCTCTTCGGCGTGGGCCAACGTCAACCGTACGTCTCCACTGATGATGCCGGGCAACAACGATGTTTTTAGCGCGTGGTTTGACGACCGTTTGAGCATGCCACCCCCGACAACAATATTGGCGAAATACGGCTCAACGACCAGTCCACGTCCGAATTGCTCCATGACGATCATGGTGTCGATTTGGTTACCTCCAAAGCCGCCGTCGGATTCTTCAAAGGGTAGCGCTAACCATCCAAGTTCTGCCATCAGCGACCAGTTTTCATCACTATAACCTTGCGGACTGTCGACTAATTTTCGACGAGTGGCGAGATCATAGTTTTCAGTCACGAAGCGTTCGACCGATTGTTGCAACAGTTGCTGTTCTTCAGAAAGATCGAAGTTCACGATTTCTTTAACCCCAAGACGTTCTTCGCGATGACATCCTTCTGCACTTCGCTGGCTCCTCCATAAATCGTGTTGGCACGACCTCCGAGGTAGCCCTGCATGCCACTGCGCGCAAATTTATGTCCCACGGGAACGCCCCATGCAGCCGAGTAAATGCCGCCGGCTTCGACCGTTAGCTTCTGGATACGTTGTTGAATTTCGGTGCCTTTAAGTTTCAGGATCGAAGACTCGGGTCCTGGGTCTTCGCCTGAAGCTGCGGACGCGAGACTTCTGAGCTCCGTGAATTCGATCGCCAATAGGTCAATTTCAAGTTCAGCGACTTTGCTTTTGAATGCCGGATCATCCATGAGTGTGCCGTTACCACGGGTGACGGACTTCGCCTGACGCTTTAGGTTCTCTAGTGCCACGATGGAACGAGAAATGCCTGCAAGTCCGGTCCGTTCGTGTTGCAGTAAACCTTTAGCATACGTCCAGCCCTTGCCTTCTTCTCCAATACGGTTTTCGACGGGGACCTTGACCTCGGTGATATGGACCATGTTGACGCTGTGGGCGCCACCGAGGGTGATGATGGGTGTGACTTCGATCCCGTCCTGTTTCATGGGGATGAGCAGGAACGTAATGCCTTCTTGTTTAATACCGGTATCGTCGGTGCGCGTGAGACAAAATATCCAGTCCGCCATGTGCGCCATGGTTGTCCACACCTTCGTGCCTGTGACGGTGTAGTGTGTACCGTCATTGGATGGAACGGCTTTGGTTTTCAGCGAAGCGAGATCCGATCCCGCTCCCGGTTCCGAGTATCCCTGGCACCAGTTGACCGTGCGTGCGCGGATATCGGGCAGGAACCGATCAATTTGTTCTTGGGAACCGTAATTCATGAGGATCGGGGCAAGCATGCCAATGCCGAACGGCATATCCCAGGGTAAGGAAGCGGTTACGGTTTCTTGTTCCCAGATATAGTGCTGTGTCGGAGACCAGCCGGGCCCACCAAACTCTACCGGCCATTTGGGTACATCCCAACCACCTTTTTCAGCTGCATTCTTGAAATAATCCATCCGCCATTGCGAGTAATCGGCGCCTGGTTTGGCGGTATTTTCCGTTAGAAAGTCGCGGACTTCTTGACGGAACTCGAGATCTTCAGGACTCAGTTCTATTTCCATCCGGTACGTCTCCGAAGCGCTAATTCATTAATGAGCTTAGAGAAATAGTGGCGCGTGTACTAGGCCTGAGATGGGCGCCGAGGGACCGTTTTCTCGACTCACTCGGTATGCATTAATGCTTGCAGTTGGGTCAGCATGTCGGGAGGGAAGGCGTCATGTTGTTCTCGGCCTTCCGGAATTTCATCCCAAGGCGCCTTTGATTCGACATTGATGTGTACCCCGATGTCCTGTTGGGGTTCTTGATCGAGCGTGTTGATGGCAATGTTGATAAGCCCCGGCATCGGTGCGCGGATATACAAACGACCGCCGCATGTGTCGCAGAAGCAACGGGCACCATTAGGATCCTTCGGGAAATTGAATTCGCGAATGTTCGCCTGTCCTGACGTGATAGAAAATCGAGATTCCGGGAGAAAGCCGGCGCTATAAAAAGCGGCTCCCGAGGCGCGCCGGCAATCGCGACAGTGACAATGAACGATATAGTCGATATCGCCTTCGATTTCGTAGGAAACCGCGCCGCAGTAGCACTTTCCTGTCGTCATAGCTCTTGATCCGTTGCTTCAGATCTTGGAGAGTAAAGAATCAAGCCCGGTCAACTGTCAACCCCAATATAGGGAGCCCTCATATGATTTTGGTGCAGATCTCTGACACCCACGTGGATATGTCGGATTCGTTGGTCTACGGACGTTTCAACACGAATACTGCATTAGAAAAAGCCGTCGAGGTCATCAACGCGATGGATCCTTTACCTGATCTTGTTCTCCATACGGGTGATATTGCGTCGCGCGGCAACGCCGAGCGCTACGAACGTTTTCTGGAAATCGTTGCGCCGTTACAGGCGCCGATCGTACTTATTCCCGGTAACCATGATGACCGCGGCGCGCTCCGGCAAGTTTTTTCGGGATCAACGATGCTGCCGACGGACGGAGAATTCTTGCATTACGTTATCGATGATTTGCCGGTGCGTTTAATCTGTTGTGATTCTGTGATCGAAGGCGAGACGCCGGGAGAGCTATGCCCGGCTCGGCTCGACTGGTTGAGCGACCGCTTGGATGAGGGCCGGGATCAACCGACCATTGTCGCCCTGCACCATCCGCCGTTTTACAGTGGCATGACCGGCACGACGGCAAAAGGATTACTGCGGGGAGGATTACAGTTCGCGAATATTCTCGAGCAGCATGCGCAAGTGGTTCGCGTACTTTCGGGCCATATCCACCGGCCGATCACCACCAGTTTCGGGGGCACTATTGCCTTCTCTGGGCCCACCACGTGTTACCCGTTTGGGCTCGACATGGGCGCGGATAGGGTGCTCAACATTGTCCACGAACCCCCGGCGATTGCGATTCACCTTTGGCTCGAG
>JAYGFA010000011.1:0-12983 GCA_046582115.1 Pseudomonadales bacterium
TTCCTCAAGCCGATCACTTCTCTCTTTGAGCGAAGGAAATTCCCAACCGTAGGTATTGTGTTCGTGTTCGTACCATGCGGCCCCAATGCCTAGCTCCATCCTCCCGTCGGAGATGTGATCGAGCGTTGAACACATCTTTGCGAGGAGCGCTGGATTTCGGTAGGTGTTGCCTGTAGCTAAAACGCCAAGCCGCAAACGGCTTGTGATCGACGCCACTGCGGTGATCAATGTCCAACCCTCTAATGCTGGCCCATTGGCAGCTTTCGGATTGCCGGGCGGCATAAAGTGATCCGAGAACCAAACGCTGTTCCAACGACCATTCTCAAGAGCATGGACCGTCGTCGCGATGTCGGACCATCGCGTACCGTAATTGCTTAATTGAGCCCCAAATTGCATCTGCGCCCTCCGTTCGTAACTCGGTCCGCCGTCCCCAGCGAAACTACTTCATTCTTGACTATTGACTTGGCAACGCTTGAATCAAAGTCCATGATCACTCGCCCTCGTTTCACAACGCCTCAGCCCGCAATTACCCGCGAGAATCATTCATCGCGACCGACTTCTTCAACTTTGACTTCCATCTCTTCTGATAGAAGCAGTTGACGGCTCGCCGGGGTCGCCCAGACGTGTTCTTGCCCGACCAATGGATTGTTCTTGCGTTGTGTATCGACACATCTCCTGCATTCAAGATCGCGGCGACCGCATTGGGGTCATCGAACAAATCGCGAGACTTGAGCGCGTTGAAGGTCTGAACGTTGTCGGCGAACTGTAAATGGGAACCCTTCAAGAAGTGGACGCACCCGTTATTCAGATCCGCAGGATCCAATGCGAACCATATCGTACAACCATTATCTCCATCGAAATGGGGGTGGATTTCGTCTTTCATGTCTTCTTTACAGAAGTACCCAACCGACGCTGGCGTTGGCGTTTCGTCCAGCAGTTCGGTTAAAAGTGCTAAATGTGAACCTTCGTTGATTAAATCTTTGAAGTAATCGTCGAGCCTTTCCAATCCTTTCGCAACATTCTTAAAATTTGAATCCTTCGAGCAGAGTTGTTCAAACGCGCATTGGGAGCGCTTTCGGATCTCCGCTACCTGCTTATGCGAAATAAAGTCGCGAATGAATACAAAACCATCTCGATGAAAATCTGACTTCAGTTCGGCAAGCTCGCTAGTTTTCATTTGTTATCTCCAAATCGAGCCGTTCTTCGACCGCTCCTTCGTTGACTCACCTCAAACTAATGGGCAAGGGCATTTTGGACCGGTCAGCTGACTAAAAGCCAACTTGCAATGCGATCAACCCTATTGCCAAAACCGATCAGACTTGAACCACGCACGCACGGGGATGACCTCGCCAGTGATCATGTCCGCGGCTTCTGATGCCAAAAAACGAGCCATCTTCGCAACATCTTCGGGGCCAGGGGGGCGTTCCAATCTCGGTATCTCGGACCCATCTTCCCGCGTGATCGGTGGAATAACGCCCGGGTAACTCTTCATCGCCTCCGTGGCGATAAGTCCAGGTGCAATGCAGTTCACGGTGATGTTATGTCGTGTCCACATGAATGCCAGATTGTTGGTCAAACTGATTACCCCAGCTTTCGCGGCAGAGTAGTGCAACATGCCGGGATTTCCTTTTGTTCCCGCTATGGACGAAATATTGATGATCTTGCCACTTTGCTGCTGGATCATTTGTTTACCTGCCGAAATGCAACAAGAGAAAGTACCCGTCAGGTTGAAGTCCACTAGACGGACCCATTCATCGTAAGGCGTTGCTTCCGCCTTGCGCATCGCGGAACCACCTCCAGCGTTGTTGACCATGACATCAACGCGTCCGAATCGTTCGACTGTCCGATGTATCAACTGATCGACTTGCTCTGGAATGGTGATGTCCATCGCGACCGCCATACTCTGCTGGCCAAGCGTTTCGATTTCCCCTGCGATACGATCCAAAGATTCTTGCGTACGACCCGCCACTACGACGTGGGCACCGGCCCGAGCGTATTCGAGCGCGATGTGTGACCCGATGCCTCCTGCACCTCCAGTGACCACCGCCACGCGCTCGGAAAGATCAAAACTCGTCATCCTAAATCTCCTTTGCGACCGGCGTGTTGAATCGTAATTGGCATTTCGTATTAACGGATTTCAGCGACCGGTACGTCGCACAAACACGCAAGAGGCAACCAGTCCAACTCGTGCCCCGAAGGATTAAGAAAGGCTAAGCAAACGACCTTCCTTACCCAGTTATCCTAGAACTGACTCATCGTATTGGCGGCGCCACCGGCCAGCAACGCTTTCTCGCCAAGAAAATACTCCTTGTGATCGTCGCCAATACTTGATCCCGCCAAATCTTGATGATTCACCGCAGCTAGGTCGCGTCGAATTTCCCGGCGTTGCACCCCTTTAACGTATGCCAACATCCCCAAGTCTCCGAAATAACCCTCCGAAAGGACGTCCACTCCAAGCGCAGTTTCGTGGTACGTCGGCAGCGTGATGAGGTGATGGAATATTCCCGCCTCGCGCGAGGCATCGCGTTGGAAATTCTGAATGAGCCGATCAGCTTCAAGGGCAAGTTCGGTCTCATCCAAATTTTCATCCATCAAGCCTTTCTCGAACGCTCCGGGATCCGGATACTCAGAAACATCTTTGCCTGCATCTCTCCACTCTTCATAAACCTGTTCACGGAATTTTAGGGTCCAGTTAAAAGACGGCGAATTGTTGTAGACCAGCTTCGCTTCTGGACGAATTTGTCGGACCGCTTTCACCATGCTTCCGATTTGATCAAGATTCGGCTTTTCCGTCTCGATCCAAAGAAGATCCGCGCCGTGCTCCAGCGCAGTCACGCAGTCAAGAACGACCCGATCAAACCCTGTATCTTCGCGAAAGGCGTACAGCCCGTTATCGAGCCGTTCCGGTTTGCATAGCACGCCATTCTGGTGAATGGTCATGTCGCCTTCCTTCAGTTCGTCAAGATTAGTGACAGGAGAAGCTTTGAGGAACTCACAATATTTGTGGCCAAGGTCTCCAGGTTCCTGAGCGACAGGAATCTTCTGCGTCAACCCCGCGCCGAGCGAATCGGTACGAGCTACGATTACACCGTTGTCAACGCCAAGTTCAAGAAAAGCATAGCGGATGGCGTGCAACTTAGACACGAAGTCCTCATGAGGCACAGTCACCTTACCCGCCTGATGCCCGCACTGCTTTGCGTCAGATACCTGGTTTTCAATCTGAATCGCACAGGCACCCGCTTCAATCATTTTCTTTGCTAGTAGATACGTGGCCTCTTCATTACCAAATCCCGCATCGATATCAGCGATCATCGGTACGATATGCGTTTGAAAATTGTCTAATTTTGCGATCGGCTCGGATACATCTTGGCCGGCCGCGCGAGCTTCATCGAGGTCCGCGAACAGATGCTGCAATTCGCGTGCGTCAGCTTGGGTGAGAAACGTGTAAATCTCTTCGATCAAGTCCGGAACCGACGTCTTTTCATGCATGCTCTGATCCGGCAGAGGTCCAAATTGTGAACGTAGACCTGCAACCATCCACCCACTCAAATAGATATACCGCTTGTCGAGCGAGCCCTGGTGTTTTTTCACCGACATCATCGTTTGTTGTGCCACGAAACCGTGCCATGCCCCCAGCGATTGGGTGTAATTTCCGGGGTCAGCGTCGTAATCCGCCATGTCTTTGCGCACGATGTCCGCCGTATAACACGCAATATCCAATCCCGTGCGAAAACGATTTTGGCGACGCATGCGAACCACGTATTCCGGGTTGATTGCCCCCCACTCCTGACCTCGCTTCAATAGATCGCGGCGTGCGTCTTCAATTTCATCCATATAACCCATAGCGCAATGTCCTTCAGACCCTCGAAAGGAGCGCAACTTTATACTAATTATTATGGAACGTATGGATACTGATACATTCCATTTTGGAATATATATCTACGACTCAAACTACCCTGCTACGGTATTAAATCCAACCCCGAAGGGACCATGCGCCGGTTCTTATTCGACTCGTTGACTGCCCTGCATCAGCAATAGACGACAATCACCGACGGCTTATACCTTGACTTCCTTACCGCCGCGTTCCGCGGAACGATAAAGGGCATCAAGCATACGCTGCACCGCGAGACCGTCCTCGGCTGGTGCGAGCGTCGGCGTCTGATAGAGGCAGTGATCAACAAAATTGTTCATTTTGCGTGAAAACATTCCCTGAAAGGACTCGTCCGCAAGCCAACCAGGCGACGTGTCAACCATGTGTCCAGCCTGATCTCGAAAAATTCTTGGTGGATCCCAGGTTGCTCCACCTTTCTCGCCCATAATTTGAAAATCCCAATCATCCTTTTCGATGTGCGCAGCAAAAGCGGCTTCGATATGGATGACTGCGCCGTTGTCGAAACGCACCCGGCCGACCGCAAGATCTTCGACCGTATAGGTTTTGTAGTCCCAGCCCTTCCATGCAGACTCGATGCGGTTCGATCGTTTATTTCCGATGTAAGTGAACATATCTGCAGACGCGCTCGTCGGCTCCGGCGAACCCATCGTGTAGTGCGCCATTTCGAGGACATGCACGCCAATGTCGATTAGTGGGCCACCACCTTGGAGCGCTTTTTGGCCGAACACTCCCCAATTGGGAATCCCTCTTCGGCGCAGTGCTTTGACACGCGTATAAAGAATCCTCCCAAATTGACCATCGTCCGCCGCCGCTCGAAGGAATTGAGTTCTAGGATTGAAGCGGTACTGAAATCCTATGACCAGTTTCCGTCCGAAGTCACGGGAAGCGGCTAGCATTCGTTCGCCTGCCTTCGCCGAGTGGGCGAGCGGTTTTTCGCAGAGAACGTCACAGCCAGCCTTCATTGCGTCGATCGCGGCCCGTTCATGGAGCCGATTAGGCGTGCATACCGACACCGCATCCAAATCTTCGACTCGAAGCATCTCCTTCCAATCGGAATAGGTTCGCGGAATATCGAACTGATCCTGGTATGCGCGCATGCTCGCCTCAGAAATATCGGCCATCGCAACCAGTTCAACGTCCTCGCGCCGACTTAGATCGCGCAGATGCGCTGCCGCGATTCCTCCAGCTCCAATAAACCCATAACGCAATTTCTTTTTCTTTCGGTTGACCAATGTCCATCCCTCTCACCTAGGAACTCCACGGAGCTTATCATCGCGGTTTCGTTGCCTGAGAATATCTTGCGGTTGCGATCTGCCGTATGGCCTGAATCCGCCGAGCACCCTATAGTGCGTGATTAACCAACCGTTAATGCGTGCCGGCACAGCAAGTGCGTGTTAGCTGGTCCTGTGGGCGATGATTTGACAAGCTATTTCATCAGACGATTGCTTCTCGTAATCCCAACATTCTTGGGCATAACCATACTTGTGTTCGCGGTGACCCGCGTCGTTCCTGGGGGACCGATCGAGCGGGCCATGAACGAAGCTCTCTTGGCCCAGACCGATAGTGCAGTAATAATCGACATGCACAGCGTCAGCGGTACAGCATTGTCCGAGGATCAACTTGCTGAATTGCGCGCGTACTACGGTTTCGATAAACCCTGGTACGAGAGTTACGTCACTTGGTTGGGTCGTATAATCAAACTCGACCTAGGAACGTCCACGCGGTACACCGAGCCCGTATGGGACATCATAAAAAACCGCTTCCCCATCTCGATTTTTTATGGAATCACGACCCTTATTCTCACCTACGCGGTTTGCGTCCCGCTAGGCATCGCGAAGGCGCTGCGCCACAACAGTGTATTCGACAATGCGACCTCGGCCGTGGTCTTTTTCGGATATGCGCTTCCCGGTTATGTTGTCGCCATTGCTTTGTTAACCGCACTCGCTTCCGCTTGGGAGTGGTTCCCATTAGGTGGGTTTGTGAGCGACAACTTCGACGAACTCTCGACCGCCGACCAGGCCATCGACATTCTCTATCATGCGACACTACCTTTGATCGCCTACCTCGCAGGTAGTTTCGCGGTGATGACGTTCATGGTGAAGAACTCACTGATGGACAATTTGTCGTCCGACTACGTCCGTACCGCCATCGCGAAAGGCATGTCGTTCAAACGCGCGGTATTTCGCCACGCGTTGAGAAATAGCCTTATCCCGGTCGCTACGTCTTTTGGTCAACTAATCTCGGTCATCATAAGCGGCTCGTTTCTGATCGAGAAGATCTTCAACATCGACGGCTTCGGTCTGCTCGGATTTGAATCGCTGCTCGAAAGGGACTATCCGGTGGTCATGGGCATTCTGGTGATCTCATCCCTACTTTTTCTCATCGGCAACATTCTTTCCGACATCTGCGTCGCGATCGTTGATCCCCGCGTGAAATTTGGCGAGAACGGTTCTTGAAATTTCGACCGCAACTGAATCCGCTCACGAAGCGGCAACTGGCGCGATTTCGTAGTCTCAAAAGGGGATATTGGTCAGCGGTGATCTTGGTGATCACCGTCACGTTGAGTCTCGGCGCGGAACTCTTGGTCAACAGCCGCGCGTTAATCGTTAGTTACGAGGGTGATTGGCTTTTTCCCACCTACGGTAGATACCTCCCAGGTAGCACGTTCGGCCTTGATTACGAATACGAAACAAACTTCCGCGAACTTAAAGCACTTTTTAAAGAACAACCAAGAAGCTCCAATTGGGTACTCATGCCGCTCGTTCCATACAACGCCTTTGAAGTCGACTTACCTATTGGCCGGTACCCTCCAAATGCCCCCTCACTTTCGGAAAAACACTATCTTGGAACCGACACCACAGGGCGCGATGTGCTCGCACGCTTGGTTTACGGGTTCCGGATCGCCATCACATTTTCTTTGATTCTATTGATCTGCAACTACACGATCGGCGTGGCGCTTGGTTGTGCAATGGGATTTTGGGGAGGTGCCTTCGACCTTTTCTTTCAGCGGATTATTGAAGTTTGGTCGAACGTGCCTTTTCTCTACGTCATCATGATTATAGCTTCGGTCATCATCCCGAATTTCTGGACTCTGATGATCATCATGGTGATCTTCGGATGGATGTCAATGACGTGGTACATGCGCACAACCACCTATAAGGAGAAGACACGAGCATACGTCTTAGCGGCGCGTGCACTCGGTGCGAGCAACGTTCGCGTGATATTCAGTCATATCCTTCCAAACTCGATCTCGATCATCGTCACCTTCGTACCTTTCGCCATCGCTGGAGGCATCACCTCACTCACGGCGCTCGACTACCTCGGTTTCGGCCTACCGCCACCAACCCCCAGCTGGGGCGAACTACTTTCGCAAGGTACAAGCCAATTACAGTCTCCCTGGTTGGTGACATCAGTCGTTGGCGCCATGGTGGCAATTCTTCTAATGGTGACTTACGTTGGAGAAGCGGTTCGCGAAGCCTTTGATCCGAAGAAATTCAGCTATTACGAGTAATGAAACCATGCATCTGCGTATGAACCCCGTTGCCAGGGCCGTAATCGCTCTTATCAGCACGCTGGCCCTGACCGGTTGCGAGACCAACGATAACGGCGACTCACCAGTTGAAACGCTAGAAGGGGTACCTCGAAAAATTGTTTCGTACCCAGTAAATGGTGTTTTGCCCGAAGGACTCACTTGGGAAACCAACAACGAAGACTCGATTTTTTCCTCACCCAAAGCCAAGCGGGGCGGTACTTTTCGTACCTACGTCCTCGCGTTTCCGCTCACGATCCGTCGCGTCGGACCCGACTCCAACGGCTCATTCGCAGGCTATACACGCGCCGGATTTCTACCTCTGGTAACCCT
Source organism: Pseudomonadales bacterium (assembly GCA_046582115.1). GTDB lineage: Bacteria > Pseudomonadota > Gammaproteobacteria > Pseudomonadales > Azotimanducaceae > UBA11889. Next base: position 7,755 of record JAYGFA010000011.1, read on the forward strand.
TCATCCCAATACAAGAAATTTTATACCGACGTTAGCGACGCGTTGGGCTTTCGACGACGATGGAAAAACCGTTTATTACCGGCTACATCCAAAAGCCAAGTGGTCCGACGGAACGCCCATTACTGCCGACGACTACCTCTACACCATCGACTTCATGCGTTCTAAACATATCGTTTCCCCTTGGTACAACAACCATTACACAACCCAGATCGTCAACGTGGTGAAGTATGACGATTACACTATTTCCGTGGAGGGCGGGTCGGCAAAGCCGAAAGATGAGCTCCTCTACGAATACAGCATGGGACCCGTCCCTAGACACTTTCATGTCCTCGACCAAAATTGGGTTCGGGAAAACAACTGGAAGGTTGAACCCAACAACGGCCCATATGAGATCTCAAAAATAGAAAAGGGCAAATACATCGAGTTCACACGGAAGGAAGAGTGGTGGGGCAACGACCTCAAGTATTACAAATACCGTTTTAATCCCCAACGAATCCGTGTCCGGGTCATCCGGGATGTCAATATCGCGCTACAACATTTCTTTAAAGGCGAGCTTGATACATTCGGTGGTGTATTACCGGAATTCTGGCACGACAAATTCAAAGGCAAAGACTTCGACAACGGGTATATACACAAAATCTGGTTTTACACGGACAACCCGCAGCCCGCATCGGGCATGTGGTTGAACCAATCCGACTCCATTCTTTCGGACAAAAAAGTACGCTACGCACTCGCTTACGCCATGAACATCGATAAGGTGATCGATACGGTGCTCCGCGGCGACTATCAAAGACAACATACGCACCACGAGGGTTATGGCGATTATTCCAATACATCCATCCGTGCGCGCGCGTTTGATTTGACGAAAGCCAATGCACTGTTGGACGAGGCCGGTTGGACTGACCGAGACAACTATGGAATCCGCACCAAGGGTCAACAGAAGTTGTCCCTACGTGTTACCTACGGCCAGTCCCATCATACCCCTCGACTCGTGATTCTCCGGGAAGAGGCTAAAAAGGCTGGTATTGATTTGACACTGCAAATGCTCGATTCCGCCGTGTCTTTCAAACAGATGCTGGAGAAGAAACACCAGATCGCCTGGATGGGATGGTCTGGTGGCGGACTATCACCACGTTACCGACAATTTTATCACTCTATCAACGCAAACAAGCCGCAAAACAACAACCTCACTAATAACGCTGTACCCCAAATGGATACGCTGATTGACATGTACCGTGCCGAAACCGACAAGGCGGACCGCGTCGAGTTAGCCAAACGGCTCGAGCAAATGCTGCACGACACGGGCGCTGTGATCTTCACCTTTAAGGTTCCATATACGCGGGACGCCTACTGGCGATGGATGAAGCTACCCGAATTTAGAGGTACCCGTGTAGGAGACCTATTCAATCCAATGGGCGGCCAGTTTTGGATCGACGAAACGGAACGCCAAAGCGTTCTCAACGATGCCGCGCAACCTACATCCCCTGTGTCGATACTCGACACAACATACCTTTCCGAGTGAACCATGGCTGCTTTACTCGAAGTTCGCGGTCTGAGAACAGGGTTCGATACCGACGCGGGCTTCGTCGAAGTACTCGATGGCGTCAGCTTTGAGCTGGCTGCTGGAGAAACGTTAGGACTGGTCGGCGAGTCGGGCTGCGGGAAAAGTGTCAGTGCCCTTTCCATTATGAAACTCCTGCCACAGCCCGCCGGAAAAATCACGGCCGGATCCATTGAATTTCAAAACCGCGACCTCGTCACGCTAGCCAAAGAAGAAATGCACGAGGTACGCGGGAACCGGATTTCCATGATTTTCCAAGAACCAATGACAGCGTTGAATCCAGTCCATCGTGTAGGTAATCAAATCGTTGAGGCGGTGAAGCTCCATGAGCCTGATTTAACAACCCGCATTGCACGACGACGCGCCCTCGAGATGCTTGAACGGGTCGGGATTCCAGCACCTGATCAGCGTCTACAAGACTATCCACATCAGTTGTCAGGCGGTATGCGACAACGTGTCATGATCGCTATGGCGCTCGCCATGCATCCCGACCTTCTCATTGCCGACGAGCCCACCACGGCGTTAGACGTCACTATCCAAGCGCAGATCCTAGATCTGTTACGAGACATGCAGCGTGAGTCCGGCATGGCTATTCTTTTTATCACCCACGACCTTGGTGTGATCGCCGAACTGTGTGATCGTGTAACCGTCATGTATGCCGGTTGCGTTGTCGAGCAGGCCGGCGTTGCCGAACTCTTTTCGCAACCCCGTCATCCGTATACGCAAGGACTCCTACGCTCGATTCCGCGATTGGACTCGAGCCCGAAACAACCGCTAGCAACCATCCCCGGGGTAGTGCCAGCACTGATTGATATGCCAGACGGCTGCCGATTTCGCAATCGTTGTCCTAATGCTGATAACGAATGTGAACGCCGATCCCCCGAACTCATTCAATTCGCGGAACGACACATCGCTTGTCACCACCCAGTCTCAGAGGCGGTGGCATGAATGACACGTTGCTAGAGGTAAGGGGCCTAAAGAAATACTTTCCTGTCCGCGGCGGTATATTTCTGCGCCGTATTGGAAACGTACACGCAGTCGAAGACGTTTCTTTCAGCGTCGAAAGAGGCAAGACCCTAGGACTCGTTGGCGAATCTGGCTGCGGTAAGAGCACGGTCGGGCAGACACTACTGAATTTACACAAGCCGACAGCGGGCGAAATTATCTACGAAGGTCAGGATATCGCGACCATGAATCGAGCGGAACTCAAAGCCTTACGTCGCAATGTACAAATCATTTTTCAAGATCCTTTCGAGTCACTAAATGCAAGACACACGGTCAGTCGAATCCTAGAAGAACCATTCCTGATCCACGATATGGGGACCGTTGCGGAACGCCGAAGTTGGGCCGGTGATTTACTTAATCGCGTTGGCTTGCAGGCCGATGCGCTAGATCGCTTCCCGCACGAATTCTCCGGGGGGCAACGCCAACGTATAGGCATTGCGAGAGCAATTGCGTTAAAACCAAAGCTCATCGTTTGCGATGAAGCGGTGTCGGCGCTCGACGTTTCTATTCAGTCACAAGTCATTAATCTTTTGATGGATCTGCAACGCGAGATGAATCTGGCGATGATTTTCATCGCCCATGATCTCGCCGTCGTCAAACATGTATCCGACAACATCGCGGTCATGTATTTAGGCAAGATCGTTGAACGAGCCAGTGCTGAAGAGATTTATGCATTTCCGCGCCACCCATACACCAAGGCGCTACTTTCAGCGATCCCCATACCCGATCCGAGTAAACGCGGTGATAGAATCATCTTGTCAGGGGACGTTCCCTCGCCTATCCATCCGCCGAGCGGGTGTCGGTTCCACACCCGTTGTCCACATGCTGTGGATCAATGTCGTAACGTGGAGCCAACCGAAGAACACGACGATGAAAACCATCTAGTTGCCTGTCATTTCTGGAAGGAACTCGCAGACCGCAGCGTCTCCGGCTAATTAGAAAAAGCGATCCAACTGATTACCTAAGTTTGATCGAATGGGCCGTTCGACCTTCAATCATTATGCTGCTAGCGCGATAAGACGGCGCTCTAAATAACGGGCGAGCATTGTTGCCGAAACCGTATTGCTCTCTCGGTATACCAAGTAACCCCTCGTCGATGGCGTCGTTTCCATTGGTGTCATGGAAGACTGCGATAGCGACCATTCCATCCGGAACGCTTATAACAAGTCGCGCCACTCGATCCGTCGTGCTTTCGCGGGTCACGGAGTGGACGCCAATTTTCTCGACCGGCGTACGAGTATTCACCATGTCTTCATCAAACGTTTGCGCATCCTGATAGAGGGTGACGCAAAGGGTACCCGGTTCATGAATGTTAGAAACCGTCAGCACTAACTCACCCGCAAGGATTCCCGTTCCGAAAAAAAGAAGGCCGAGCGTGGAGAGAACTTTGTCCAAGTGGACAGCCGAGGCGATTAATGCTTCAAGACAAGGAAAACACACGTGTTAATCACATCGCAATTGCGGGCCAGTGAAAAAACGCTTTTTTCACCAGACGGCCTAAAACCGAGTTTCCGTAAAACGCGCGAAGACGCGAGATTGTCCTTCTGATAGCCCGCTTCCAATCGCCCGCATCCGAGGTCGGTTGTCGCGAAGGCGATCAAACCCGCAGCAGCTTCGGTCGCGTAGCCACGTCCCCAATGTTCTCGAGCAACCCAATACCCAAGTTCTAAGACGGACGTGGTTTCCCCCGTCAAACCCGCACCTCCGATCAACTCACCGTCCAACAGAATAATGAAGTGGTAATTGGATAACGCCTTCGCTCTGGCGTCTTTGATGAACTCGTTGGCATCGGCCAACCGATACGGGTGGGGAACTCGGGCGAGCCACTTCGCCACGCTCCAATCGCTAAGTAGCCTTGTCAGCTCGACATCGTCCCTGTCGTTTGGCGTGCGTAGTCTGAGGCGTTGCGTATGAACTTCGGGCAACGCTGGTTCGACCGAATTTTGTTCCGGTTCCGTCACGATAATATAGTAATCTAATTAATCGATAAGTCGTGTAGGTGGCTATTTTTAATAATAATTAAATACTTTTTTGTTGTTTTAACACTGCGATCCGATTGGGTTTACGTGTGGAACAAGTCACGCTTCAGCTCAGGGGGTTAATGTCAAAGCGTCCTGCCACGGTAATCACCACTATCCAAACAAATCACGGGCACGCCAAAGCGCGATCGCCGGAACCAGAAAAATAAGCCCTGCCACCAACCCAGTCTCCAAACCGGCGCCACGTTCGTCAACGAGGTTCCATACGAGCATCGAGAAGCTCACTTGGATCACGTATACCGCCGCCCATGGCCACATCCAATTTCGCATCTTGAAAAACCCCCATGCCATCGCGGCGTATACAAACCAATGAAAGGGAGCCAGCACCTTGGCCCACTCTTGATGAAATGTAATCCCAAACCAAACCTCTTCGTCATTTGCCATCGGCTTCCAAAAAATATCGAACGGCATGTAGATGAACGTCATGTAGACACAAAAGATGTACATCACCGTCATCCACCAGGGACGTCGCACTAGGTCACGACGGATACGTTCAATAAGTTGCACGGCCTCTTCTCTTTTGTTGGTGATATCTGTTATTACAGAGTCGACGTTGAAACGTTAAAGGCGAGGCATGTTAACGGTTTTGATCCGCATACTTGTTGCCCTTCCCGCGGTTTTGTT
>JAYGFA010000100.1:0-22390 GCA_046582115.1 Pseudomonadales bacterium
AGCATGTCATCCCAGAATTGGCCGTTTTTTGCTATTTTTTGAGCACTTCGTGCTACCCGGTTTGTATCGAGGTCCGAACGCGTTTTAGGGACCCCAACTAGAGCGTCCGCAATTTGAGTAGGTTTTGGATGTGAACCAAGCTCAAGAACCATGACAGGTTTCAGCGAGAGGCGTACTTATCAACAACTAGATAGCCGTCACCCTGTACGACCGGCAACAAGACCGAGAACACAGATTCAGAGTCTTGCACCGGCCTGCAGTGTGACGTACTGCCTATTTCCAATCGTTCCCTGAGACGCGAGTTCGTCGAGTCTGTCCAAGGGAATAATGGTGTTGATATCGCTAGCAAAACCGACACTGTCGAAATTTGGACTCCAGTGACCCGTCTGGTAATCGCGTCGTTTTCCGTCTTAAACGCGGACCCCGGCATCGTTGGGGGCGAAATCCTCTTGGTCGGCATGATGAAGGGACGCCGACGTAACGATCGCGACATTGGCTTGGCTGAGTTTGGGTGGAGTCGTGAAAGCGACCGTCTTGAAGACGGGAGCCTCGACATCTTCTGCCATCGCCTTTACCTGCCTGTCTGCTATCTGGTATCTCCTGCGGTATTCAATGAGTTGAAATGTTCATTCGAGTCGTAACCATTAATTTCGCACATGGCACTCGATCCCAGTTATCTAAATGGGTTGACTGATGCTGTAGGTATTCGGTTCGAGTTTTTCTGCTGCTTCTCGGGTCAGTTCGCCCAGTGGATTAAATGCGCCCCGTTCCAGCTCTTGTCGAACTTTGAGGGCGCTTTTGCTCAGTCCCATTCGACGCAACAGCTTATCGCTCGCGTTAGCGATGATTTCAGGCCTGACCATGAGCATCCAACTCTCTTGCTGACGAAGCCACGTTTTGTTGTTGGCTTGAGTCATGACATAACGCCATTCGTCTGAACGGTTTGCGCCTGTGCCGTGCAACGTCCTTCCGTCAAAGAGCATCACGGTACCCGCTGGGGCTTCCAGATTGATGGCGGGAGGCAGCTTTCCAACCTGGCCACCACTACCGGCTTCGGACAGGATCCGGTGGGAGCTTGGAATCAATAGTGTACCGCCATTCTGTTCGTTGACGTCCTGGAGTATGTACATTGTATTGACTAGCACGGGTGACTGAGGCGTTTGTAATGGAAGGATCGCTCCCTGGTCTTGGTGAAGCGTTTGTGGTTTACAGCCCGGGTAGGAGATATTCCCGGCCATGCTGTAGCTATACCAGCGTGTGCCTAAAAACTCGTTCAGCAGTTGTTCGATGACACGGGCTCCTTGGATCCATTCTGGGTCGTGTTCAATGCAACGGCGGAAGCACTCACCTTTGTTGATGAGATACCAGACGATTTGGAAGAACGGAGTGAAGTGGGCAATCTTTGCGATACGTTCAGCTTCCGCCTGTTCTTCAAGGCGAGCTCTAATCACGATACGGGACTCCTCGCCGATCGCATCCTCGATGAGGCAAAAGCCCCAGTCGAAGAAGTCGTGTCGCAATTGATTCAGGTCTTTGGTCGGCGTTGGTAGATCGTGATTCTTCCAATAAGGGTGTTTCCTGGGGACCGTCGTGTCGTAGAACTTGCCTTCTCCCCAAACAAGATCGTCTTCTTCTGCTGGCCCTTGAAGCCAAGGGTTGTTGGCGAGCATCGACTTGTATGGTTCCTGGCATTCAAGAAATTCCTTGAATGGTAAAAACGCTTCGTCAGAGGCGGCCTCGATCGTCGCTTGAGTAAATTCCTGCGGAATTGGCATGACGGAATCCTATCTGGCCAGAGACGATTCGTTGTTCGACGAAGGGCGAAAATCACTCGCCCGATGATCCGCGAAGGTCGGCGCAAGTTCGGATTCCGGCTCGCCAGAAATTCGTGATGCTCTGAGTACACGAGGTTGGTTGGTGTCGTACGGCCTCGCTCTGTGCATGACGCAACGATTGTCCCAAACAACGATATCGCCGACGCACCATTTGTGTTTATAGGTTCTCGGAGGCTGGCAGGCATCGTCCAAGAGAACGGATAGTAGTGTTTCTGACGCTTGCGGGCTCATTCCTGGAATTCCATAGGCGTGCCGCCCAGTATAGATGGATTTGCGTCCGGTCTCGGGGTGCATCTTGACGATGGGTCGAAGCGGAGCGCCTTTATCGTGAAGCCCGTAACTGTTATCGGTCGTGTGGATGTACCCGGCTCTCGATTGCGAGTAATAAAGCGAATGGTAGGCGCAGAGTCCTTCCAGTTTTGTCTGTGTGTCGGCGTCGAGTTCATCCCACGCAGCGCGCATGTCGGCGAACTCCGTTTCACCGTTTTCCGGCGGCACGACCAGCGCGGCCAGCATGCCGGCTTTTGCAGCAAGAGGCATGTAGGTACTGTCCGTGTGCCAGCCTTCGTTTCCCTTCATGAGACGGTACCTTTGGTCTTCCGGTTTGACCATTTCGCCATTTGGTTTTTGGTTTGAAAATTGAACTGTGGGTCCGGCTTGTTTGGGATGCAGCTTTTCGGTGTTGCCGAAACGTAAAGCGAACTTACCTTGTGAGTCTTCGGTCAGGTGCTGGCTAGGGAAAATCAAAACACCGTATTCGAGGAAGGTGGCATGGATTGCCTCCCATAGATCATCGGTCAAGTTTGCGAGATCGACCTCAGTTACGATTGCGCCTAGCGTGGCGTCCGTAGGGGTGATATTCATTGGTCATGTCCATCACTGTTGAAGACGAAACATTTTACCCATTTCGCTAGCGTCACTGCGATCGCTAGTCACAATGAATTAACGTATGTATCTCGCGGTCGACGGGTGGAGCCGAGGTTTAAGTACGATAAGTGACTGTTTTGAGACAAACTTTAAGGACGTGTCGTTTTGACGGGCACATAAGCCTGCAGTAGTTTTAAACGCGGGCACTCGCGGTAATGCCCGAAACGGGGGCTCACAGGCGTCGGGAGGGGAGAGAGATACCTGTGAGCCCCGAACCGAATCTTCTTCATGGTCAGTATCCGTTTCTTCAGGCTTTGACCAGCTAAACGGTCTATGGTTCCCCGTTTTTCGCGTAGCGGGCAGGGTTGAAACTGAAACAGGCAGATATGCGCTTCGGGTTGCGGCTGGGAAAATTGATCGTATTACGAGGCGGGGTTTACGTTCGTATGCTTACACCGCGTCTTAATCGATGCGCTCGATTTATCACGCGATCTTGGCATGAATAATGGGAAGGCATTCGATGGCAGAAAACACAAACCCGCGGTTTTTCGACCTTGTTGGCAACGTTCGTGCGATGCGCAGGTTGAAACCTGATCCCGTTCCAATGGAATTGATATGGAAGGTCCTTAATGCCGGGGTACAGGCCCCCTCTGGACAGAATACCCAGCCGTGGCGATTCGTGTTGGTCTCGGACCCGACTCGAAAGAAATGGTTTGCCGATCGCTATAAGCGAGCTATTGAGAAACGGTCCACGTTGGCGCGAGGTCTCCCGAGTCGAAAGAAAAACCCCGGAAGCCAATCGACGGCTCTCTACTACCAAATCGATCACATGCATGAAGTGCCGTATCTCTTGTTCGTGTGTGGAAAATGCGACTGGCCATTCAAGGTCCCGGAACGAGAGCGTATCGGCGAGGGCCCGCCGAATTACGGTGCGGTGTATCCGTGTGTACAGAACATCCTGTTGGCGTGTCGTGCCTTGGGACTCGGTGCCGCGTTAACCACCATGCACCAGATGTTTGAGGAAGAGCTGCATGCGTATTTTGATATCCCCGCGGATTATGGCGTTGTGGTGACCGTACCCATCGGTTTTCCGATGGGTAATTTTGGACCTGTAACAAGGCGTCCCGCTAAAGACGTTACGTATTTGGAGAGCTGGGGTTAGTCTCTCCGACCAAGCTATTTATCAGAGCCGTGGTCAATAACCAACACATGGTCGGTGGGTTCCGACTGATATAAACGCCTATATCGTCGTTTAGGAAAAGGACATGTTCGCACTGGCTTCTCGTATCTGAACCTGATTTTCCTCGAGGGCCTTCATGCCGGCTCGCGGTGTTGCGGTGGACCGTCGTCAATCGTGTAGTAATCGTGGGCGAGTGGCACGTGTATATGGACGTCAGCCTTGAGACCCGCCGGCCGATCGAGTGACCCGGCCATGATCGAAATAGAGCGACCGTGGACAGGACGCCAGAAAAGGCTCGAGCCGCAAGTTCGACAGAACCCCCTATCCGCTTTAGATGAGGACGAGAACCACGCGAGTGTTTCTTGCTTCGAAAACGACAGGTCGTCAGGCGCGCACGGGCTAGCTGCAACGTAGTGGCCGCTGGTTCGACGACGCTGCTCGCAATGGCAAAATCCGACGTCTCTCATTGGTCCGGTTATTTCGAATCTAACGCTGCCACATAAGCAACTGCCGGTTTGTGCTGTCATCGTTGTTTCTCCCTCCAACGTTCGCTTCCGGGCGTGGTCGTTTCGAATCAAAATTGTATTCTTCATCGTTGGCGCGCCGTATCGCGTGACCTGCGGGTCGAATTACGGTGGCCACATGACGACAACCGACCGATGTGCCCTACCAAATACCTCTTGTTGAACGCGTCTTGCCACCGCGAGCTAAATGAATATTTCGCCTTGTAAATATTTTTTTGTGTGGCCGCCAATGAAGACCCGGGACCCGCTCAACTCACAAAAAAGGTGTCCCGATCGTTGCGATAACTGCGCAGCAGAAAACGCGGTTTTGCCAGTTTTCCCAGCCCAATAGGGAACCATCAGTGTGTGAGAAGAACCTGTAACAGGATCTTCGGCGACACCTGTACGTGGCGCGAAAAATCGAGAGACAAAGTCGACTTGGTCCCCGGGCGCTGTGACGATCAAACCCCTGCACTCTAGCTGGGCGAGTAAACTGAAGTTCCGATTGATGGATCGGACGGTCTTCTCACTCTCGAAGACTGCTAAGAAATCATCGCGGCCTTTGTATAGCTCAATGGGGTTTGCGCCTAATGCCTGCGCGATGATCTTGTTTTTTTTGCATGGTCTCGGGTTTATCAGCGGGAAAATCCAAGTAGATCAGGTCGTCCCTTTTGAACGCGCTCAGCTCACTTCTTTTTGCCAAAAAACTGACTTGTGAAGAATCCGGGGGTAGATAGTCGTGAAAAAGAACGCGTGCGCTCGCGAGTGTTGCGTGGCCACACAAATCAACTTCCACGACGGGGGAAAACCACCGAATCAAGAAGGGGATCGACGCGACGGTTACGAATGCCGTTTCTGACAGATTATTTTCGAAAGCGATAGATTGCATGGTTGCAGCTTCGAGGTTTTCCGTGACGGTGACGACTGCTGGAGGGTTGCGCTGGAAAAGTTCCTCTGCGAATGCATCAACGTAATAGATGGGTAATCTCAATCTAATCGATTCCGTGAAACTAGGGTGCCTTTGCGTAGCCAGGGATAAGCTACCAACGGCAACTTTTGATGTGTTTTATAGGGATGTACTTCGGGACGCAAACCGATTGTTCGATTATTTCGTGGATGAGGTTTATCTTTTTTAGAGCGGGAAATTAAAGTTTGGGATGCCGTCAATTGGTCTCCCCAAGAATTCCATCAGGAATTCTAGGCGTAAGCGATGTTGGCCAAATCACCACGATTTCGGTTTTTTTTGGACCATCGCTCCAAGCTTTCCCCCGGGAGATGGTTGTTTCGCCCCCCGCCCCTTGAATAACCCATTGGTGTTTCGTATCAAGTGAGTTATAAAAAATTCCCTTGAGCCGGTGTATTTCAGGAGGAAGACTGACGAGCCACCGCTTGATGTCGTCCAGATCCAGCGATTCGCTAGTAGTGAATGATTTCGCTTCGAACATCACCTCGGCACCGACTACCGGAGAATGGTTGGACCTGCGAATTTCGAACAGGCGTTGGGAGGCGAATTCGCCGCTTGGAATGACAGAAACATCCGGTGCTTGCGCGTTAATCCAACATCGAAGCGTTCGCCAGTCTCTGCCTTTAGCGATTTTCGTGACTAGGACTAGATCGGCTTGACGGAGCTGTTCCGTGACCAGCGGGCCAACGAACTTATCCAAAGACAACTGCTGGATCCGGTTAGCGTCCGCCATAACAAGCGTTCCGCCTGATGATAAACCGGGCCAGGTTTTCGCGTATGAAGCGATCTTTGCTGGGTACGCGACGCCGCTGGTTTCGACCATCAAGGCGTCGAGGGTTGGCGCGACATTTAGGAGCGTCTCTATTCCTGAACCAAGCTCGGATCCGAGTTGACAACACACGCAACCGTTGGCGAGCGAAATCAATGGACCGTCGTTACCCTCGATCAACTTCATGTCGATGTTTATATCGCCGAAATCGTTTACTAAAACCCCGAACCGCTGGCCGTGATCGGTGGCAAGAATCCTGTTTATCAGCGTTGTTTTGCCGGCGCCCAGGTATCCGCCAATGACGATAAAAGGGACGTCACCCATTGATAAGGTAGGCGGTGCCTTTGAACACCGTTGCGTCAACGGCGATATCCTTTAAGCCCTCGGCACCGACAGCGTATGGATCGGTATCGAGTACCGTGAAGTCCGCGCTTTTCCCGGCTCGCAAACTGCCAATCTCGTCCTCCATGCCGAGCATGTAGGCAGCATCGATGGTGATGGCGGCAAGCGCCTGGTCTAAGGTTAGCGCTTCCTCGGGACAAACGACGTTGCCTTCCATATTTCGTCGTGTTGCTGCGACCCAGGCATTGTTCAAGGGGGATGCGGGCGCCATTGTAAAGTCCGAATGGACAGCTGTACGAATGCCAGCGCGTACGCAAGAACCGACACGAGCCATTTGATCCGCACGTTCGTGTCCTATCCCTTGTTGCGCATATATTGCAGAAAGTTCGTGTACGTAATAGACGTTGGCCGAAACTGACGCGCCGAGAGCGGCGATTCGTGCTACTTGTTCCAGCGTAGAGAATCCAAAGTGCTCGATCGTGTATCGGTGATCAAAGCGTGGTCGTTCCCACTGCAGGGTATCCAAGGCATCGAGCGCAAGTTCTAGCCCGAGGTCGCCTGTGCAATGAACGTGAATCTTGTAACCGGCGTTCCAGTATCGACGGGCGATGTCTATGAATTGTTCGGGTGCGACTAACCATTCCCCGAGATGGCCGTCAATGTACCCCGGTTCCTTGAGTTGAGCGAGTTGAGAGAAGAACGCACCGTCGGTGAAAAGCTTGACGTGCTTTGGAAACAATAAGCGCTCGGTATCGCGTTCGGCCAATCCATCCATGAAAGTAAGCGCTTGATCGTGGCCACCTTGTATCGCCGCAATGTTAGCCGCCGAGGGAACCAAAACCGTTCTGAACGGCGTGTTTATGCCATCCAGTACGTCTTTGGTGCCTTGCCACTCCATATCGAAATTAAACAAGCCCACTGCCATGTCACCGAGCGTTGTATGGCCTCCGTGATGGGCGACTTCTACAAGTCGCCGCAAACCGTCTCGATAACGCTCGTCTGACAGAATGTATGGATTGAGTTTCACGATGGCATATGCGAGGCCGTTCTCATAAAACCGGCCGGCGTCTAGATCGATCTGTTGTTTGCCCGCCGCTTCGTCGGCAGTAATCCCCAGCCAATCCAAGGCGCCATCGTTCATGTACAGCTCATGAAATGATCGATGCCAAACGATAATTGGCCTTTCGTTCGATACGGCATTCAACGACGCTCGGGTCATTGGGCCATGCCAAAGCTGATGGTAACCCCACGTAAAGAGTGGTTCGTCGAGTGCTAGTTCCGAGTGAAGCTGCCGCAGCCGCTGAATGAAGTCTTCAGGTGTGGTCACCGGTTCGACGGTTTCCCACGGCAGTTCCCAACGCGTTGCTGTGATGAAACGCATGGGCAAAAGAACAGCCGCCATTGACGGATGCAAGTGTGGATCGATAAACCCAGGCATGATGACTTTATCCGCAAATTGATCGTCGATCCGATAGGGGTGAGCTTCCAGCCAGGGTTTTAGTGTTTCAAGCGTGCCCACTTCCACTATCTTGCCGTTCCTGGTTGCGATAGCTGTGGCGGAAGGCCACGAGCGGTTCATTGTGATTACTTTTCTTGCGGTAAAAACCGTGAGTTCGTTTGTTGCCATTACCGCTACTGTTTTACTCTTAACGAATTCGGATCGTACATCGGCCTGAGGCTCGCGGCAGCCGGAAATCGCGTGCCAGCGATTTCGATTTCAAACATACCGCTATTGATAAACGCTTGGTTTATCGGTTGACCGGCGGCGATGTATCCGAGGGCCACGTTCCCACCCAAGGTGTGGCCATAATTAGCCGACGTGACATAACCAATCTGCTCCCCGTCTCGATAGATTGGCTCGTCGTGATACGGCCGTGCTTCTTCGTCTCGCAAAAGAAATTGCGTCAGGCGGCGAGTTACGCCTTTGTCGCGTTGGCGGAGTAGCGCGTCTTTACCGATAAAGGGAATCTCTTTCTCGAAGGCACAGGCAAAGCCAAGACCGGCTTCTAGGGGGGTATCGCCATCACCAATATCGTGTCCCCAATGGCGATAAGCCTTTTCGATCCGGCAGGAATCGAGGGAATGGTAGCCGGCAAGGCAGCTTCCAAGTGGTTTGCCTGCATCGAACACCGCACAAAAAAGCTCGAGAGCCGCGTTCCACGGGCAATACAGTTCCCAACCGAGTTCACCCACGTAAGTGACGCGTTGGGCCCACAACGTGATTCCGGCTATTTCAAGTTCTTGCCCAGTCCCAAACGGGAACATCTCATTGTCGAGATTCGTATGCGTCAATGATGAAAGCAGGGTACGGCTCCGGGGACCCATCAAGCCTAAAACGGCCCATTCTTCGGTGACATCGGATACCGAACAGTCCGCGCCAGCTGGAATGTGGTTCAGCAACCAGTGCCAATCTTTACGCCTCGTAGTCGGTGCTGTAATTATCCGAAAAGCATGTTCGGCGATCCGCGATACGGTGACATCGGCCTCGATGCCGGCCCGGGGGTTCAACCATTGGGTGTAGGTGATTGAACCTACTTCTCGACCCACGTTGTTTGCGCAGATTCGTTCCAGCGTGCATTCGGCATCCGGACCGGTGACGTCAAATTTGGCAAACGACGTTTGGTCGTAAATTGCTACACGGGTCCGTGTCGACTCGTGCTCGTTCCTTTGGTTGTGGAACCAGTTTTGGGGACCATAGCTGTATTCGTACCTCGGATTTGTTCCAGGTAATCCAAACCAGTTGGCGCGTTCCCAGCCCGCCGATTCGCCGAAGCACGCGCCTTCCGACAATAGGCGTTTGTGGAGGGGACTGACTAGAATGTCGCGGCTCGTTTCATATTGCCGGTACGGCCAGTGCATGCCGTAGAGCATCCCGAGAGTTTCGCTCACCCTATCTCGGAGATATTCGGATTTGTTTTGGAAAGGGAAGGTGCGCTGTACGTTTACTTCCCAAAGATCCGGCGGCGGGTAGCCGCGGGTTATCCATTCGGCGATCGCCATGCCAACGCCGCCCGCCGATTGAATGCCAATCGAGTTGAATCCAGCAGCGATGAAATAGCCTTTTAGTTCCGGAGCTTCGCCGATGAGGTAACGGTTATCGGACGTGAAACTCTCGGGTCCGTTAAAAAAACGAGATATCCCCGTCTCGCCAATTCGGGGTACGCGCCGGACGGCGCCTTCGAGAATGGGCGCCATATGCTCGAGGTCTTCCGGTAGTTCGCTAAACGAAAAGTCTTTAGGTATTCCGTCAACGCCCCACGGTTTTCCGAGAGGTTCGAATGCGCCAATAAGAAGCTTTCCCGCGTCTTCCTTGTAGTACGCGCAACCGTCGAAGTCCCGCATTACCGGCAGATTTGACGGCAGATCAGCGATGGGCTCTGTCAGGCAGTAAAAGTGTTCGCACGCGTGCAATGGAATATTGACGCCGGACAGTCTTCCCAATTCGCGCGCCCACATGCCGGTGCAATTTACGATCACTTCGGTAGCGATATATCCGTTCGACGTCTCCACGCCTTGGACTTGGCCATCGCGTTGTACGACGTCAGTCGCAGGTGTCTTCTCGAGAATACGCGCGCCAAATAGCCGGGCACCCTTGGCGAGTGCCATGGTGACATCGACTGGATTGATCTGGCCGTCGTTCGGATAGTAGACCGCGCCCACCACGTCATTAACGTGAGCTAGCGGCCATAACTGGGCGACATCGCTTGCGGACACTTGGTCTGCTTGTATACCGAGGCTGCGTGCGATCGTCGCGCCGCGCCGGAGTTCTTCCCAACGTTCTCGACCTGTGGCGATCGCGACGCTGCCGTTGCGTTTTAAGCCAGTAGCCTGCCCTGTCTCTTCCGCGATTTTTTCGTAAAGCGATACGGAGTAACGAGCCAATTCCGTTAACACCCTAGTACCACGAAACTCTGAAAGAAGGCCTGCGGCGTGCCATGTCGTTCCGCTCGTGAGCTGGTCGCGTTCGAGGAGAAGAACATCCGTTCCCAGTTTCGCTAGGTGGTAGGCGACGCTACAACCGACCACGCCACCGCCCAAAACGATGACGCCCGCGGTTGCAGGCTGTTCGGGGAATTCGGAGTCTGTGCGATTGGCGGTATGTTGTTCCAAAAAATTACTCAGAATATTTCGCAAGAATACGCAACGTTATTGAAAGCTAATACGTCTTTACCGATTACAGCGTAGGCTCGAGTGCATCAAGGGACACCCGAAAAATGGCGCGATTTTCGTTAGTTATTAAAAGCGAATTGTTTGTTTCCCACGCGACCGCTTCGTTTTGTTGCACCAAGTTGCGGTCAAGGTCCAACACGCGAGCGCTAGACTGCAGCCACTTGTCCCCATGTTTGGGTCGATCAAATACCCACAAGCGGCTATAGGTCAAAACCGCCAGATGATCCGAATCCGGGGACACGTCTGCACCCGTAGCTAGCGCGATTCCCGTGTGGCGATCGACAAGCGTTAGCACGTTCTCCTGATCCGTACGGCGGGTATCGAGTCGGTAGAGCTTGGTACCCGACTCCCACCCCATCGGCTTACCTGGTTGCCTGTGTTTGGTGAGGAAATAGAGCTTTCCGTTGAACGTAAAGACTGCCTCGCAATCAAAATGCCATTGCTTCGCTGGATATTGGAATTGGTCCGGATAGCGGATTGGTAAGAACTGAGCCGCTCGGGTCTTGTGGACATAGTTTGGGTTGGGTTCGTTAACGACATATATGCCGAGATCTCGCCGTGCGTTGGCGTTATTGCCAACGTCGGCGATAAAAAGAGTGCCGTTGGCGATCGCAATGTCTTCCCAATCCTGATGCCAAGCATTGTCGACGGAATATCCTTCCCACATATCGGGGGATCGATTGGGGAAGAACGCCTGTATCGACCGAGGTAATACGACACTTCCATCTACTTTGACTGCGAAGATCCTCGCGCTGTCTCCCGAGTCGTTGTGTACCCAAAAGATGTCCTCGTAGGTTGACGCAACAATGCCGCTCATTTCGTCGAGTTCCGGATGTGTGACTTCGGCAATTTGTTCGATGCCAGCGGCGAATATTGGGCAGATCAAAAGGACCGAGAGCGACTTGAGAAAGCGTTTCATGGAACGGCGGTTATTGGAACGATTTTGTTGGGCTGGATGTCGTATTCAACCACCGTCGGCGGGATCGATGCTATTCAAAAAGGCAGGTTGCCCGCACTTCGATACTTTTACGAGCAGGAGTTCCGGTTGGTACGTTCGGGTCTTGAAAGGCAGAGTGGGGTGTCCAGAAAGGTTTACCGATGGCGGCTCTTTCACTGTCATAAGTTCTTAACGTCAATACTTCTTGATCTGTCATTTTTGGAAAAGCAAACCATCGGTGGCGGTTACTGGATCCCGGTGCTTTTACGCCGAATGTGTCAAAGGCGAAATCGCCGCCCGCGTAGCTCGACACGTGGAAGTCCGAAAGTTCTTCGCGGGAAACGGACTCGGTCTCACATATTGCGAGGGGTAGATCCATTAGTGGTTCACCTACGTTACGCCAGAATTGCAGGATGAGTATGCGTGTCGAGGCGCGCACTGCTTCAGCTCCAATGTTGGCTCTTTTTAATGCGTTTCCAGGTCCATCTTGATCGCTTTCGTAGTAATCACAAATCGCCTTGCCGTACGTTTCTGTGAAGTCCGAATGCACAAACTGAATTGGTGCGTAGTCTGAGTGCACTCCCGCTTGTTTGGGATTTCGGCTGATATGGCCTTCCATTAATGCATGCGTACAACCTGACAGGACTTTTGCTAACGAGGTCATTTCACTGTAATAGAGGTTGGCGACTTCGTCGTCGTCATCCCAATTCAACACCTTCGAGTGGTGAGCCATTAACTCGAAGCCTCGTCGCTCCCAACCCGAACCGTTTGTCGACATCCTGCCGTTGAAAATGGTGACATCTTTGGGTTCGACACCGTGGGCGTTTACATAGTTGAGCTGTGTTTGGCAAAAAATTTCATCTGGCATGGATTTTCTCCAAGCGTTTATGTATCTGAGTTCTGCCCGGTGCGATCCGGCGAAATTTGCTGCAGGAACACGCGCACGCAAACCTACGCCGCTCTCGCTGATCTGTCACGTCTCTTAACGAGCATAGAATAAATGAAGTTTGTCGGAACCATGGCGCATAAACAAAAGAACGGCGTTCTATTTTGCGGACGGTCTGATCGCTCGGGTCACGGATGGGGTCAGTTAGAGAACGAGGATGTGGGAAGCAGCACAGCGTTGATGGCGTCGATATAGAAAAAGACTCACGCAGACGGGGTGGGTATCATTGGCGGTAGGGCGGAAGCCATGTTTTTGATCCGCCCGCAATAACTAGGATTCTCATGAGCACGGTTGGACAGACAGAGTCAACGGACGTATTGGTTGTTGGAGCGGGGTTTGGGGGACTGTACATGCTGTACCGCCTTCGAGCGTTGGGCCTATCAGTCCAGGTGTTGGAAGCTGGAAGCGGGGTTGGTGGCACGTGGTATTGGAATCGCTATCCTGGCGCACGCTGTGATGTGCCGAGCATGGAGTATTCGTTTAGTTTTTCCGACGAGCTTCAGCAGGCCTGGAATTGGTCCGAAGTCATGGCGGGTCAACCCGAGATTCTTGACTACGCGAACCATATTGCTGAGCGATTCGATTTGTTACCCCAAATACGTTTTGACACCCGGGTAACGACGGCAACATACAACCCGGGTACTCGCCAGTGGCTAGTAAATACCGATATGGGGACTTCGTACGAAGCGAGGTATTGTGTGATGGCGACAGGCTGTTTATCGGTGCCGAATACACCGTCGATAGCGGGTGCAGATAAATTTACAGGTCCTGTGTACCACACGGGACGCTGGCCGCATGAAGGCGTGGACTTTACGGGGGTGAGGGTTGGTTTAATCGGCACGGGTTCTTCGGGGGTTCAGTCGATTCCAGTGATTGCTGGGGAAGCGCTACACCTCACCGTGTTCCAGCGCACGCCGAACTACACGATGCCGGCGAACAACCGAAGGCTCACGGAGGAGTTCCGAGCTGAGGCAAAGGCCAATTACGATGAAATTCGGCAAAAACAACGCGAATCGCTAGCGGGAATCATAGGCTATGGCTTCGGTTTCGGCGGTGCCGATAACGCGCCGCCGACTGACGCAATACTCGAGACCACGCCTGAGGAGCGTAAATCTGCCCTAGATAGAGAAGGGTTTACCGCCATCAATCGTTACCTGGATATCGGTCTCGATCCGAGCGCCAACGAGCTTGCCTGTGAAATGTATCGAGAACAGATAGCTCGAGTAATCGATGATCCCGATGTAGCAGATCGATTAATGCCCCGCGACTACCCCATCGGTTGCAAGCGGCCCGTGATAGATAGCGATTATTACGATGCCTTTAACCAAGACAACGTCACATTGGTCGATCTCCGGCGAGGCGGTATAGAAAGCATTACAGAATGGGGAGTAGAGACAGACCAGGGATCGTACGAGTTCGACGCCTTGGTCTATGCCACCGGCTTCGATGCGATGACGGGCGCGTTGCTGAACATCGAAATCACAGGCCGTGAGGGAACGCGTCTCGCCGACGTTTGGGAAGCGGGCCCGCGTACCTATTTGGGATTACAGATTCATGGGTTTCCGAACATGTTTACCATCACGGGGCCGGGAAGTCCGTCTGTGCTAAGCAACATGCTTGTTTCTATCGAGCAGCACGTAGATTGGATTAGCGATTGTATTTCGCATATGGATCGACACCAATTCCGTTCCATTGAACCTTTGGCGGAGGCGGAACAAAGTTGGATAGAGCACGTTAATGAAGTAGCGAAGGGTACTATGTTCACTGCACCAAGCTGCAACTCGTGGTATTTGGGCGCAAATATTCCAGGCAAGCCCCGGATATTCATGCCGTACGTGGGCGGCGTTGGCGCATATCGCAAGAAATGTGACGACGTTGCGTCCAACAACTACACGGGATTCGTGCTGTCTCCCTAAGGCGTCGGCTAAGTCAAACTGCGCGAGATTAACCTCTGTGTGAAACGCCGTAGACGTCCGCCAGCCGCGGCGTTTTTCTGAGATCAGCTATATGAGCGCGTCGCAGCCATGGAAGAAGTTTTCGATCGCGACAAATTGATCGACCAAGGCCAATTTAGGCGTTTTCCCAATAACTGTGGGTGCCCACGCATATTCGTTCTGGCAATTTGATTGACGCGATGGGGCCGCTTGATAGGTCGTCGGCGTTAAATACCACGCAGCTGGAGGAATCTTCGTTCATATCTGAAATTATTGTGACGACATACCCACCGTCCTCACGATCCCCGTTACGTGCGGGTACAACCGGGCTTTCGCTTGTGTAGACGCCTGATCGAAACTCAAAGGTTTGGCGTTCGCCCGTTTTCACATTAAGACGCGTGATGCCGTTGAAAAGGAACCATCCCGGTTTCGTGGTCATCTCCCAAACGTATTGGTACGGCTTACCCGCAACATCCGGATTGATCATGCCAAATTCGGAAATCATTTCGTCGAGCGGTTGTTCGGAGACGGACCCGGTGCGCGTATTGAACCGCCAGCGACATGCCCGAGCCCCGACAGAATGAATATCCAACATTCGATACGGGATCAGGTTTTCAGGTAAGTCGACGTTGACGGCTTTCGACGGGTCCTGGCGGTATCCGTCGAGTACGACTTCGTCGCCTTCTTCATATGCATTGATCCAGTGCAGCACGTAGGTTGGCTCAGCTTCAAACCAGCGGATATCACTCGGCTGGCCTCGGCGCGGAATAACTGCGAACCGGCTCGGAATGTCCCGGAAAAAACGAACTGCGTGTGCGCCGTGACTGAGAGCGTCGGGGTCCCAGAAAAGCGGCATGTCATTCAGGATCGCATAGTTTGCCGTGAACGCCATGTCGTGTGGCAGTCGAGGTCCCGGCAACTCGATCGGAACGTAGTGCACAAGTTTTCCGTCCGAATCGACAACGCCGTAATGCATATACGGTTTCTGTTTCGAGTAATTGAAAAACAGCATCTCGCCGGATGATGGATCGACTTTTGTATGTGCTGAAACTCCCCATCCGGGCGTGACGTCCTTTGTCCAGTCCGCTTTACCCAATTGATGCAGCGTCTTGGGGTCAAGCTCGTAGATATCGCCACATTGGTAAAAACTTGTCGCTGCGCGACCTCGGTGGACGATCACGTCTGTACTCGATGAGTCTTTTAGGCCCGTTCGTGCGCCCCACCCTTGGCGCTTTGACTTCTGCGGGTTTTCCATCAAGCCAGCCCAAAGAGGTTCTCCCGATTCAAGCTCGGCGTTGAATCCGTCGGTTCGGATGTAGCGATTGCGATATTCAACCTTTCCCGAATCGAACGAGATGGAGTGCAACATACCGTCGCCATCAAACGGGTGGTAACGACCGATCGCTTCGTGCAACGGGTTTTCCGTGTTCCTCAAATACACGCCTTTGAAGTCCAGCGGTAATTCACCGATAACGTCTAAATCGAAGGCGTCGAATTCGCGCGTGTTTGGCTTCCACGGACCCGTCCGATACGGATGATCATCGTCGAGCGGAAGATTTCCGCGAACCTCGTTTACCAGTTGAATCTTCATTCCTTGGTCATACACGCTCCATCTCTGGGCGTCAATGAACGGGTGGGCTCCAAGGCACGACCCTAATCTATAGAATCCTAAACAGTTTGCGTGTGGAGCGAGGCTACCGGTGTATTGGCTCCGATCTCCTCCATCCCTCTGGTTTCATTTCCGGTACCTGGCCGCTTCAATCTGCTGGTGTTTTTGCTGTGCGGTTAGGTGCGCATGGGATGACTCACCCACGAAAGTACCCGAGGGCCTAACCATGTGTTCTTGGACGTGGTCTTCTTCCGCCTCCGGCGCTGCGATAGTTCGGTGATCCGATTTGCGCCAATTCGAGCGCGATATTCTCAACCTTATCGTCGTTACTGCGCACTCACTAAATCAAAAAAACACGGAAACCCGGTGGTTTCTGTCCGCGCGTATCATCCGGGTGAGACGTCAGATCGAACAGGTTTCCAGGCACAGCTAGTCGCGCAAACGACGACCAAATGGGTAACGCGCGATGCCTCCTTAGCGCGGGTTACGATGGTCGGCTTGTAGCTTCTTGAAACGAGGGCCGCCTGGAACCCATCACCCCGCTATTTTGCGAACGGTCGGGTGGGGGTCCTCGCGATATGTCGTTTTGACGGCGCATGAAGGCGACGTGACTGCGTAATACGGAGTGGCCCAACATACTTGCAGCCGGTTGCCGTACGCGACGATTAGGGTCATGAAGTAACGCCTCTGTCACCAGAGGGATAATGTCCTCTTCGCCGGGTCTGCACGCTCCTTCTTTGCATCGATCACAAGCAAGTGCGTGAATCGCCCAGTTTCGAACCCCCGCGTGAGGATGATCGACGTTGGCCTGAAGATCTAGAAGCGCCGCCTTATCCATAAAATGGTCCAAAACCTTACAGCACGCGATCCGAAGCTTGGGATCGTCGTGCGTTAAGCCCTCCGTGCAACCGGTGTTGCCGATTTTTCGGCTGCCATGAGTTGTCTGATTGCGGCGGGACGCCGGTGCGGACTCGCGAGCAACGCGACTGTCTCCTCAAGCGTATTGCCCGACAGGTCAATCAAATTCGGATTGTGCGCAGATTTACTCACTTGAATTGCGACCGTACGCCTACGTTACTGAACTGTCGTGCTACGGAGGGCTGTTTCGAAGAGGCGGCTGAGCGAGTTGCGAGACGATAAAACTAGGCTTAAGCCGAATGACAGAATAGGGTGACAGGCGTAGGTTTAGGACTAAAGACTTCGTGTAAAAGGCGAGGAATCTCTAAATGGGAGCACGCACAGGTGCGCAGTACATCGATGGGCTGCGTGACGGTCGATCTGTCTGGGTGAATGGAGACCGCGTATCAGATGTGACTGACTATCCCAGTTTCACGGGGTCATTACATGGACTCGCAGGTTATTTTGATTGGCAACACGCCTACGCGAACGAATGTCTGTTCGATGGTCAAAATATCAGTCACCATATTCCACGTTGTTCGGACGATCTATCAAGACGACATCGCGGATTGGAGCAACTAGCCCGATACAGCGCGGGGATGTTGGGTAGGACTCCGGACTATGTGAATGTCACCTTTGCCGGATTTGCTGGACAACCGGGTATCTGGAAGCAGGCAGGGAACGAAGAAGGCTATGAGAATCTGGTAGCCTTCCAACGTGAGGCGGCCGAACGCGATCTCGCATTAACACACACCATCATTCATCCAGTCGTCGACAAACGCGTGCCTGACTATGAGGGCATAAACAGGCCGCTTGCGCTAAATAAGGTTGATGAAACTGCCAAGTCGATCGTTGTCAGCGGCGCTCGTATCCTGGCGACTTTGGGTCCGTTCGCCGACGAGCTTACCGTTTATCCGGGGCACCCAATTCCCAAAGATCAGCCGGAGCTAGCACTCGCGTTCTCGGTACCAATCAACACACCAGGGTTGAAAATAATTTGTCGTGATCACTATGGGGTCGACGGTGGCCGTTTCGACCAACCGTTTTCAAGCCGTTTCGACGAACAAGACGCATTCATCGTTTTTGACGAGGTTGAGATACCGAAATCTAGGGTCTTCTGCGATGGTTTACCCGAAGTATATAACTCCGCGTTGGGCCACGGCTGGACGGGAAACATCATGCAACAGACGAGCATCCGGGCACAGGTCAAACTTGAATTTGCGTACGAACTGGCGACGAGGATGGCGGTAGCCACTGGGCAAAACGAACGGCCTGACGTTGCCCAAATGTTGGGGGAGTTATGGAGCTATGCGGAACTTACCCGATCCGCCGTACACACCGCCGAGAATCAGGCGTTTGACTATGGCGATGGCGTTTGGTTTTGCGATGAACGACCGTTCGCGGCGTTGCGCCCAACTATGCCTGGCTGGATGGTTCGCGCGAATGAGATTCTCAAATTGATTGGGACGCACAATTTGCTGGCGACGCCGTCCGCAGCCGACTTCGATGACGAAGAATTAAAACCGATCCTGGACAAGTATCTCAAAGGTGCGGCGGATGTGGATGCCAAGGAACGCGGCCGGCTGTTCAGAACCGCGTGGGACTTTGTCGGGTCCGCCTTGGGCGGTCGAACCGAGCTCTATGAGCGCTTTTACCTCGCGTCTTCGGCCCGCATGTATGGCGTGGCGCATGTGTTGGCCCAACGTGACCGCGAATGGGAAGCTGTACCTGCATTCTGGTCGGAAGCGGACCGTCAGTAGAGCGAGAAGGGAAAAGATATGGGCGAAATTGTAGCGGCTGCGTTGGTCTCACACGATCCGACGATCATGTTGAGCGAGGACGTGCGTCGAGCAGGTAATGGAGGCCAGGACACCTCGCTCATCGCAGGATTCTCCGAAATACGGGAGGAACTCAAAGCACTTTCGGTGGATACCCTGATCATTTTCGATACACACTGGTTTACTACTGCTGAACATATCGTAGCGGGTAGCGAGCGCTACCGCGGGACTTACACTTCCGACGAATTACCGACGATTATTTCGGATTACGAGTACGATTATGCCGGCGCACCAGAATTGGCGGAGGCGATCGAGATTGCGGCCAAAACTAATCGACAGCGTGTGCTTAATGTCACCAACGAAAACATGTCGCGGCATTACCCCACGATTAATATGGTCCATCATCTGCGCCGTGACGAGAAGATACTTTCGGTAAGTGTTTGCCAGACGGCGGCACGCCACAACTACCTTGAGTTCGGGCACGTGATTGCAGAAGCGATTGCACAAACGCCGGGAAGGTTCGCGCTGTTGGCTAGCGGAGGTATGAGCCATTCGTTTTGGCCGATGGACCAGTTTGTTCATCATCTTGGCAAAAACCCGGATAACGTCGTTTCGGAAGACGCTAGGAATTTTGATGAACGAATTTTAGAGCTCTGGCAGATGGGAGATCATGCCACCGTAATCGATAGCTACCCGGAGTATCTCCGCTTCGAACCGGAAGGTTTTTTTGGTCACTACCTGATGATGTCAGGAGCGCTAGGCGGTCGTGATTGCACAGCTCGAGGCCGCATGATGTCTAATTATGAAAACGCCGCTGGCACCGGACAAGCACATGTTTGGTTTGATCTTGGTAGTGGGTAATAAACGCCTTAGACGAAACAATCAACCTACGGCTCGTGAACGGTATACGAACTCTTCAATGATCCCATGGGCGATGTTATCCAAGCGTCTAGGCTCGGAATAAATATAGATGTTCGAAAGCTACAATTATCAAAATCTGAGCAGCCGGTGCCCGGCACAATCCGGATGAAGGACCAAAAAGCGAAGTTGATTTCAGTATCGATTGGAACCGGCGACGACATGGCAAAGCAGGTACAAGAATACGTCATGGCGGATCTTGAAGGATTTGTCGATGACAAACATCGCGGATTTAGTCGAGTGTGTTATGTAGGCGACACCGAGCCAACGGGAACAGTGCGGAGAAACAATCGTCAGTGGTCCGGAATGTCGCAAGAGGAGGTGCGCGAAATTCAGGAGGCGTTGAATCTGGATCAGCCATTGTCGCCTGGCGATCTTGGCGTAAACGTCTTTGTTGAAGGGATCAAAGATTTTTCCAGACTGCCGAAAGGATCCAAGCTGATGTTTCCTTCAGGTGCAGTCTTGGTTGTTGAAGATTTCAACCCACCTTGTACCGACATGGCGGATAAGATTGTGGGGCTTTATACGGCGCACGCAGGCAAATTGCTTGCGCGTCGGCAATTTCTGATCGAAGCAAAACGGAAGCGCGGGGTAGTAGGGATCGTCGACGTGCCTGGGAAGATCCGTAGCGGTGATTCGATCGTTGTGAGACGGTACAAACCGCCGAACCTAGGATGAATTTGTATCATCGCATTGGCCGCCCGTGAAGATCAAAACTCCGATTCTCGAAGCTCAAATTCCAATAGCAATTCGTCCGTCGCTCGTATTGCTCACCCTTAGCGTGCTGGCTGTCGGTTGTGAATCCAAGGACGTTTGGCCGGGACTTTGGCTTAGCGGTGAGGAAGTATCTTCGCACGTCGAGAATTGGCAATTCACCGATCAAATTGACGAAGTATTTATTGAAACCCGCCCCTGGTATGGCATTCCGCATTCCACCACTATTTGGTGCGTACGTGTTGCTAATGATCTTTATATCGGGTCTTACGGAGAAGATAAAAAATACTGGGAAATCAATATCTTACGAGACTCTCGTGCCAGGATAGGTATCAAGGGTAAGATCTACGACGTGACGGTAACTAAGCTGGATGACGCAACCCAGCGCCATATAGTCGGTATGGCCTACCAACGAAAGTACGATATGGCCCAGGTCTTTGGTGAGGAGATTCCACCGTGGTCGTTTTATCTGGTAGCGCAGGATGGACATGAAAAACCTTCTACATAACGAGTTGGATCTCTCTGCTTACTGGATGCCGTTTACGGGTAACCGTGCATTCAAGAACGAACCGCGGCTCATGAAAAGCGCGCAAGGTTTGTACTACACCACCGTAGACGATCGTCAAATTATGGATGGGATGTCAGGACTCTGGTGTTGCAACGCTGGTCACTGTCATCCCTACATCGTTGAAGCCATTCGTCAGGCGGCGGGCGCACTCGATTACTCTCCCGCTTTCCAAATGGGCCATCCCGAAATCTTTCGCCTTGCCAAACGCTTGGTGAACATGATGCCTGAGGGTATCGAGGCTGTTTTCTTTACTAACTCGGGATCGGAGTCCGTTGATACGGCGCTCAAGATTGCACTGGGGTATCACCATGTACGGGGCGAAGGGCAACGGACCCGCTTGGTGGGGCGGCAACGTGGGTATCACGGTTCTGGATTTGGTGGGACGAGTGTCGGTGGCATCGGCAATAACCGTACTGCGGCAGGCCCCTTGCTCCCGGGCGTGCTCCATCTTCCGGAAACCTACGATTTAGAGCATCAGGCATTTAGCAAAGGCCAACCCGCCTGGGGTGCCCATCTCGCGGATGATCTTGAACGCATTATTGCGAGCAACCACGCGAGCACCATAGCGGCAGTCATTGTTGAACCCTTCGCCGGATCGGGAGGCGTGTTGGTGCCACCGGTTGGTTATCTGGAGCGACTTCGTGAAATCACCGAAACGCATGGCATCTTGCTCATCTTTGACGAAGTGATTACTGCGTTCGGACGACTGGGTTGGGCTTCGGCAGCAGAAAGGCTAGGCGTTGTACCCGACATCATGTGTACCGCTAAGGGACTGACCAGTGGTACGGTGCCCATGGGCGCGGTTCTGGTCCAGGAGAAAATTCGGGAGGCCTTTATGAAGGGGCCGCCCTCGGCCATCGAGTTTTTTCATGGCTATACGTATTCAGGCCATCCTCTTGCGGCTGCGGCAGCAAACGCGGCATTGGACGTTTATGAAAACGAGAGCTTGTTTGAGCACGTTCGTGGGCTCGAAGCCAGTTGGGAAGCAGGATTACATGCGCTCACCGATAAGCCGAACGTGATCGACGTGCGTAATTTTGGTCTCGCGGGTGCGGTGGAATTGCGGCCGCGAGATGGCGCGCCGGCCGAGCGAGCGATGGCGGTATTTTGCGAGGCGTTTGACCGAGGTCTTTTGGTTCGCGCCACGGCAGACATTGTTGCTCTAGCGCCTCCGCTTGTGATCAGTGAAACAGAGATCGATCAAATGCTCGGGATACTCGGTGATGTGTTGGATAACATCGACTAGTTGTTGGACTCAGGAAGGTTAGCGGAGAGACAAATGGCGCATACGGAGATCACGGGACATTTTATCGGCGGCAAATCAGATGTCAGTGGTTCGCAGAAGCTCGAGCGACTTGATCCAGCAACCGGTGAACAGATGGGTTACGTCATGCTTGCAGACGAAAAGACGGTCAATGCTGCTGTTGATGCGTCGAAAATTGCTTACCAGGAGTGGCGA
>JAYGFA010000002.1:0-1800 GCA_046582115.1 Pseudomonadales bacterium
AGGCGAGACTCGTCTTGCCAGCGCCGGTTGGTCCAACGATGGCCACGAATGAATTAGTCGGCAACTCGAGGTCGATTTCTTTCAGCGCGGCGGATCCGTCGGGGTATTCGTAACTGAGGTTTTCGAAAGTCACCCCCGCGTTTAACGTCCCAATCTCTTCCGTTCCATGCGCATCCTCATCGCGTTCTTGGTCAATAAAGAAAAAGACGCGCCGTAGCGCGGCCGCAGGTTCCTGCATGAATATCCACGTGTTACCGAGCTCTGCCGCCGCCGTATAAATAGCAACGAGAATAGTAATCAGCGCGACGAAATCGCCGGGAGTTAGAAGTCCACCGATCACGTCGTGGGCGACGCCGCGCGCCCAAAAGACCAACATCGATGTAATCATGATACCGCCGAGCACAATAACGATCGCCCAAACGAAAATCGCGTAGCGTTCGCGCAAAAAAGATTCTTCGCTTCGTTCGGCAAAGCGCTCTTTTTCACGATCCATGCCCCCCAGGCTCTGCACCGCAGCAATGCTGTCCATACTCTCTTCCATACTGCTTGTGGTCGCAGATCCCGCGGCCCTTTTCGTTTGATTGGTGCGACGCACCAAGCCAGAAAACGGGTAGGTAATCGCAATAGCGATCGGAAAAACAGACCAAGCAAGCCATACAAGTTCTGGCGAAATATCCCCGTAGGTGTATTCGATGACATAAATCTGAATGAGTGCTGCAATCAAAATCGCCAATGGACGAAGCGTCAGTTGATACACAACGTTCGGCACCATCGGCGCGTCGTAGAGGACGCGATACATCGAGTCGCCAATCCGCTGATCTTGCACGGTGGTCAACGAAAGCCTGGTAAGACCTTCGAATAAATCGGTTCGAAGAAAATTGACCATGCGTTGCGTCAACCGCACGTTCACCCAATATTCGAGAAGTCCCCAGAGTCCGCCCGCTTCACTCCCGCCACCACTGATTTGATTTTCAGCTTGAGTAGCAGCATCAGAGCCCTCGTATAAATATGCGCCGGTACCACCAGCGCGTGTCCCAATGAACACCAACAACCCAACGTACAGGATGCTCAAGACCATCATGATTTGCATCGGACCCAATCCCTGAAGGGACAACAAGATCGGATCCATAAACGGCGGATAACGCAGTTCAACGTCATCGAGCGCTTTTCCGCCAACGACGTGATCGATAATTATTTTTCCGATCCAGGGTAAGAAAAGACCCGGTACCCACATCCCCGTCGACAGTATGAACTTCGCAACAAACAACTCCTTGACAGGCTTCAACAACCCCACAGCGCGACCGACCAGGAAGAACGTTTCTTTGTTGGAGAGTTCGGTATCGATGTCGACTTGGTCGTCGTACTGAGCACGCCCTCCCTTACCGAAAACTGATTCGAACAAGCCCTCGCGGCGGCGAGGTGTATTCGGCTCCGTGCCGTCACTCATCCCTGATCGCCTCCGCGAGACCCGTCGTCTCTGCCTGCACGAAACGCCGGTAGTGGCCGTCTTCTCGACCCATCAATTCGTCGTGGCTCCCAAGTTCCACGATGCGACCGTCCTCAAGAAAAGCGATGGTGTCGGCCTCTCGAATAGTCGAAAGCCGATGGGTGATCACAAATACCACCCGCTGACTTCCCCATGACTCAAGGTTCGCAAGCACGCGCTGTTCGTTCACGGCATCGAGCGCCGCGGTCGGCTCATCCAGAATCAAGATTGGCGTATCTCGAACCACCGCCCGAGCAATGGATAGACGTTGACGTTGGCCCGTCGATAATTTTACCCCGCGCTCGCCGAGTTCG
>JAYGFA010000035.1:0-15279 GCA_046582115.1 Pseudomonadales bacterium
TCCTGCGATAATGGCGCCGCTCGACATCCCTACCATCACGATGAGTGATGAAATCCCCATGATCGTTCCGAACGATGTTGCACCAAAATAATCGGCACGCAGAGCCACCATTAACGGACCTCGCGTTCCCCATCCGAGTCCGTGCAGTAGCGCGAAGCCGATCACCATCAATGGACTCTGGGCATACGCGACTAGGGCGAGGCCGCTTGCGTGTCCGAGCATGCAGAGGCTGCATAGTAGTCGCTTATCAAAACGGTCGCCGAGGAAGCCTCCCAGCAGTTGTCCCACCATCTGGCATCCGGTCATCATGGCTATCACGAAGCCCGCTTGGCGAAATGAGTAATCGAGATTGACCGTAAGGTGGTAAAACAAATGCACCATGACCGCCGAGACCGTCAACAGAGCCAGGGAGTGACCGATCGACGTTAGCCAAAAGGCACGGGTACGAATGGCTTGCGCTGGTGAGAAATGGAGCGTGCGATTCAACGTCTCCACCGAGTTCATATTGGTTGGCGACGCGGTAACGCCGTCGGGGGTTTGTCCGTACGGCTCGGGTCGATGCCGGACGATTTGAGCGAGGGGTAGGCCAACGCAAATGACGATGACGCCGCTCGCCAAAGCGGTGGTCCGCCATCCAAATCCCTCTAGAGCAAAGACTACGATGGGAACGCAGAGTCCGCCGAGTGAATATCCCGTTTGTGACAACGCGACCGCTTTGGCCCGATGTCGATCGAACCAGTTCACGATGGAAACCATGAGCGTGGCGAAACCCCCTAGGCTTGAGCCAACGGCAATCAAAGCGAACGTAAGGTAGAAGGAGAGGACCGACTGAATTTGACTAAACAGCATAAAGCCAATGCCAAACATGATCGTTCCCGTGTGGAGCACTACCCTGGGTCCGAACCGGTCGCAGAGCCAGCCTTGGAAAGGGCCGAGTACGCCGCTTTCAACGCGCGTCAAAGCAAAAGCGCCAGCGATCAACGTCTTACTCCAACCAAAATCCTCTTGCAGGAGGACAGCGTAGGCGCCGTATGATTGCATCCACAACGAGCCGGCGAGAAGTTGAATACCGCTGGTACCGAGGACGATCCACCAACCGTAGAACACTGTTCCACGGGGCCTCACAACGCTGTCAAATTTGCGCCGCAGAGTTTGCAATTCAAGATGCCTTCGGTCGTCGGGGCTGCCGGTGATCGTGCTGATGCACCGCCATTGCCTCACAACATAGTATGTCGCACTTCGGGCTCAGCGAAGGTGACGGCGTGATGTTAGGCGGAGTCGTGTATTTGTACGGCGGGGATGACGCCTTCGTTTAAGGCGCCGGAGCGGAATCCGCCAAGATCAAGCGAGACAAAGCGGTAGCCGCATGCCCGTACACGTTCATCGATGACCTCAGCAACTTCGATAGCCCGCGGCATTTCCTGAGCAACGATTTCGATACGGGCCACCTCCTCGTGGTGGCGCACGCGGTATTGGGTAAATCCTAGATCGGCAAGGATATCTTCCGCCGCCTCGACCTGTGCCAAACGTTCACGAGTGATATGTGAACCGTACGGGAAACGGCTCGAAAGGCATGCTGCCTGCGGTTTTTGAGCATTTTCGAGACCGAGGTATTGTGCGAGGGTGCGGATATCGCTTTTACAAAAACCGGTTTCGACGAGAGGAGAGCGGATACTGAAGTTGTTGGCTGCCTGCAACCCCGGACGATGATCGCCAAGATCGTCGGTATTAGTGCCGTTCAGAATGTAGTCGTAATGCTCCTGCTTTGCGATTTCTTCGAGCGTCGTGTAGAGCGAAGTTTTGCAGTAAAAACAGCGGTTGGTTGGGTTAGCACGGTACTCGGTCTTGCTCAGTTCGTCTGTGGTTATGACTCGGTGATTGAGCTCCCACTCGTCGGCAAGGTGCTGTGTTAGCGACAGATCACTGCGTTTGAGACTCGCAGACCCTGACGTCACAATGAGGGCGTTTTCGCCAAGTTCCGAGGCGGCAACGTGTGCTACCAGTGAACTGTCGACGCCTCCCGAAAATGCAACTACAACACGGCCCAGCGACCGAATATTTTCACGCAATGCCAGGTATTTATCGGCCAGCTCTTTAGTTAACGGTGTACTTTTATTAACTGTCATAAACGATTGATTATATTAGCAATATAACCAGCACCGAATCCATTATCGATGTTGACGACGGAGACCCCGGGGGCACAGCTTGTGAGCATCCCCAAGAGTGCCGCAATACCGCCGAATGCCGCACCGTAGCCGACGCTGGTGGGAACCGCAACGATCGGCTTATCGACGAGTCCGCCCACCACACTGGGCAACGCCCCTTCCATACCGGCGATAACGATGATGACACGGGCGCCGCGTAACTCCTCGACACGGTGCAATAATCGATGGATTCCAGCCACACCGACGTCGGCAATGCGGTGGACCTCGTTGCCATAAAACTCCGCCGTGGCACTTGCTTCTTCGGCGACGGCGAGGTCGCTGGTGCCAGCCGTTACCACCGCGATTGAGGTATCAGGGGTTACGGGATCGTTTTGTATGAAACTCGCCACGCGAGCCGTTCGATTGTATGTAGCCGTGGGGGTCGCCTTAGATAACGCTTCGTAGGCTTCCGGGTGCACGCGTGTTGCTAATACGTTGTTACCACTTTCGGCGAGTGTATGAAATGCGGAGGCAACCTGATCCGGTGTCTTATGTTCCGCGTAGATGACTTCGGCCGAACCGGTACGCCGGTGTCGATCAACATCGATTGTGGTGTCTGATGCCACCTGAAAGAACGAATCGTTAATGGCGCTGATTGTTTCTTCTAGGTTGGCATTGCCGTCTCGGTATGCGTCGAGGAGCCCTTCGAGTTCACTCATGTTGCAAGCCGTTTTTCAATGTCGGCATCGACTCGTCTTTTGGTGGTCAGGTAATCCTGTTGATTCGTCGTTGCCAAAGTTTGGATGTCATCGTGTTCTGATTTCCAACGAATACTCCCGTCCGGCATGCGCGAAATTTTGACTCGTACAGATCCAAGACTGGTTTCAATGACGCGTTCTTCGCGCGGCAGCATGTGTTTTGTGACGGGGTGAATCCGCACACCCAGCGTGGTCGACCCAGCGAAGAACTGGCTAATGATCGCGTCTTTGTCCCCGGGCGCGACAAGGACGGATATTCGTGTACCCGGTCGCGACTTCTTCATAATCACTGGGGTGAAGAAGACGTCCTTTGCACCGGCCAGGAATAGCGCGTCCATCAACGGTTGGTAAGCCTCGGGATTCATGTCGTCAATATTGCACTCGATCTCGAGATTCGTTTCGCGTTCCAGGGTTGATTCGACCTCGCCCATACTCAAACGCAGGACGTTGGGTACCTCGAAATCCTTAACGCCAATACCGTAGCCGATATCGGTGGTCGAGAATGCCGCCGGTGATTCGAAATCATCGACCACGGTCTTCAGGATCGCGGCTCCTGTGGGCGTCGTCGCTTCGGACGATACTCGGCCGCGACTTGTCGGAATGCCTTTTAGGATTTCAGCGGTGGCTGGCGCGGGCACCGGCATCACGCCATGAGCGCAACGGACGGTGCCACTGCCAAGTTCAACGACGCCACAGTAAACGAGGCTCGGGTCCAAATAGTCGATACCGATTGCTGCAGCGACGATGTCGACGATTGAGTCAGTCGCACCGACTTCATGGAAGTGCACTTGGTCCGGCTCGATGCCGTGAATCGTACCTTCCGCAACCGCAATTTTCGTAAAAATGTCAGTCGCGAGATCGGTCACACGCGTTGAGTAGTTGGCGGAATCGATCATGCTTAAGATCGTCGGCAGATGTCGGTGTTCGGGTTCGCTGGTGGTGTCGACGACCACGCTGGCGCGGGTACCGGTGATGCCCATTTTGCTTGCGCGCTCGGCCGTTAGCTGAAATTCACTGCCGAGTTCCAGCCGATCTAGTTCTTGGCATAAATACTCGTGCGGTACGCCGATATCGATAAGGGCGCCAATATGCATATCCCCCGATATTCCGCTGAAGCACTCGTACAACAGACCCCGCGCCACTAAGCGAGCATCCGATGGGTTGGTCCGCAAAACTCGTCAATTCGGATGCCGTGGGTGCAGGCACTTCGACAGGGTTCCCCGGAACAATTGAGGCACGCGGACGCGTTGGTCCCAATCTTGGCGTATTCGTCTCGCGCAAGTTCGACGTCTTGATAGTCGGTCGCGTACATGCGTGTTCGTAACACGTCGGCGATATCAACGCCGAACGGGCAGGCGCCGCTGCAGTCGTTACAGGCGTGGCGACAATAACTGGAGCCATTTAGCTTGGCGTAACGTTGGAGGAGTTCCAGGTCACCGAACGCGAGTTGGTGCGACCCCGACGCACCCAGGTATTCGTCGATTCGTTCCCGATCGCGCATGGTGACGACCAACGCGTCGACGTCGGTGTTTGATAACACCCATCGAAACGCGGCCTGCGAGAACGTAGTGCCTTGTGTTTCGTAGGGTCGCATGTCGTTTAACCGCGCCCCGTGGAGCGTCTTCATGACCACGGTGCCGACGTCGAGCTCCTTGGCTTTTTTTAAGACGCGTGGCAGTTCGGGTTGTTTGGCAATCCAGTTGACGGAACGCGTGAGTTTGGAGAGAAAATCCGGATCTTGGTTGAAGTTATAAGCAACCAAAATGACATCGACCATGTCCTGATCGAGCGCGTAATCGAGGCAGTTCACCAAGTAACCTGCGTGGCCCGACATACCGATAAACCGGATCTTTCCTTGCTTCTTCGCGAGCTCTGCAAACTCGTGCCACTCGGGGCTTTTTAGGCGGTTGATGTCGTTCACCGCGTGCGCCATGTAGACGTCGATATAATCTGTTTTGAGGCGGGTCAATGACTGGTCGAGGTGGTACATCATTTGTTCTTTGGACCAATCCGCCTTGCCCTCGACTTTGGAAACTAGCACGACTTTGTCGCGCATCCCCTCGAAGACCTTGCCCAATACCTTTTCCGCGGCTCCCCGTGTGTAGCTGTAAGCGGAGTCAAAGTAATTAATACCGCGGTCGAGCGCGTGGTGCACGACGTCTTCTTGCCCGTGTCGCAGTGCGGCAGAACCAAAAGAAATATCCGAAATTTGAAGGTTTGTACGTCCCAGCCTGCGATAGCTTCGTATCTCGTTGGGGCCTTTGTTCGGCGGCGTGTTAGCGGCATGCGTTGCCAGGCCAGTGGCAGCGCCCGTTAGGGCGGTCCAGCGAAGAAACTCCCTTCGGTTCGGCTGCTTAAGCTCGCTCATCGATGTTCACCCGATGGTTTTGGTATGCGCTAAGCGTACTCTTGGGTCGATTTGGCGTCGAGCCGTTAAAGATTGTCAGCTCGGCTGGTGTGATGTGGTTTGAGCCGTGCCGTGAACCTAAGATCTTGAGTAGGTTAAAGTTGGGTGAAAGCTTTCCTGAGGAACACCATGAAACGATGCAACGCTTTCCTTTCCATCCTGGTGCTTGTCGTTGGACAGGTCATCGGTGCGAACGAGCACGCCCAGTGTGAGCCATCTCGTTGGGGTGCAGACGACGAGATCGGCAGCGCCAACTTGATTACGCCGGCGACTGTGGCAGAGGCTGTAAAATTGGTGACTACTGGGCGTACCTACAGTCTTGGTATTACGATTGATTCGACGACACCGGCGTTCCCGCCGCGCTCTTTGTCGCTACAAGTCGTGCAGCCCAACCAGCAACAGGGCCGGGTTGCTTTGCCTGGAGTCAGTTATAACGACGACGTTTTTCAGGGCTGGTTCGGTATCGGATCGCAGATTGACGGCCTGGGTCACCTAGGGACCGCGGACGGGCAGTACTACAACTGTAATGACGCCAAGGACTTCGCTCACATCACCGGCCTCACCAAAATGGGTATCGAAAAAATTCCGCCGCTCGTTGCACGTGGCGTGGTGCTCGACATGGCGGGACACTTTGGTGTCGCGTCGATGAATGCGGGCCAATACTTCAGTGTGGACGACGTGAAAGCGGTGGCGAAGCGTCAGGGTACACCGCTACGACAAGGTGATGTAGTGCTATTCCACACGGGTTGGACAGATGCCAAATTGAAGTCGGAACCTGAGGTCTGGGGCTCGGTCGAACCGGGACAGTCTGAAGAAGTGGCACGCTACATGGCAGAGCTCGATGTGCTCGCGGTTGGTGCCGACACGTGGGGCGTGGACGTGGTACCGGCCCAGCACGAGTCCCGACCCTTTTTCGGGCACGTGATTCTGCTGAAGGAACACGGCATTTATATCTTGGAAACCATGAATACCGGACCGCTGGTTCGTGACGGGGTGTTTGAATTTTTGTTTGTTCTGGGTCAAGCCAAGGTACGGGGTGCGGTGCAAATGATCATCAACCCGGTCGCGATTCGGTGATCACGGCAGGTGCTTGCCGCGTGGGTAGGGTGGGGATAGCGCCATGCCCATGAACGTGCTCGGGATGATCGGCGTGGAACGGCCGCAATCGGATTCGACCGTCCACATTATCGGCGGCGGTATCGATCCAGAGTACGTGGTCGAATTCACCAGGGCCCATGAAGACGCTGGCTTTGACGCGGTCCTTGTCGGGCATACCTCGGCATCCGCGGATGGGTTTCTTGTCGCCATGCACGCGGCTCAGGCAACGGAGAGAATTCGGTTCCTGGTGGCGCATCGGCCGGGGTTTGTGACCCCCACCCAAGCGGCTCGCCGTGTCGCGACTCTCGATCAATTAACACACGGACGCGTTTGGCTGCACATCATCACGGGCGGTATGGATCTTGAACAACGGCGCGATGGCGATTTTCTAGAGCACGATGAGCGCTACGCACGCACCGACGAATATTTAGATGTGATGCGGCGTGTTTGGACCAACGATGAACCTTTTGATTTTGACGGGCGTTTTTATCAGGCGGAGCGGGTGTTCTCGGAAGTTGCCTGCTGGCAAGAACCCCACGTGCCGCTTTGGTTTGGCGGGATTTCCGATGCGGCGATCCCAGTTGGTGCGCGCCACTGCAGCATGTATGCATTGTTCGGTGAACCGCGATCCGAGATTGCGGCGTTAATGAAACGCATTGCTGATGTTGCTGCCGAGTATCAACGGAGTCTCGAATTCAATGTTTCGTTTCGTCCAATCATCGCAGATACGGAAGAAGCAGCATGGTCAAAGGCTAGGAAGATCCTGGCGGGTATCGAACAAGCAGCAGGCCAATTATCGGCGCGCACTCCTGAAGCCGAGACCGCACGCCGGCTGGTGAACTTGATCGATGGTGGCGAAATTCAGGATGAACGACTTTGGATCCCGATTGCCGCGGCTTCTGGCGGCAGTGGCAACTCGACGGCGCTAGTCGGTACGCCGGGTCAAGTTGCCGAAGCGATCGTGCGGTACTACGACCTGGGCGTCCGCGGTGTTCTCATTCGTGGATTTGATCCTTTCAATGACACGGTGGAATACGGGCGGGAACTGATTCCAGCGATTCGAGAGTTGGTAGCGGAGCGTGATGCCGGCCAACGGGTGTGTGCGTAGTGCGTGGGCTGTCGTTGAGTGGAGCGTAGTTACCGACTGCTAAATCGCTTCATCTCGGTGGCGACTAACCAGATACGATCCTGACCCCAGGTACAAAAACTGTGTCCTTCGGTGTCTTGTAGGCGAAAACTTGGGACGCCCCATAGCCCCAATTCATCGACGAGCACCCGCTGATTCTCTTCGATCTCGACCATCCATTGGTTCGTGCCGAGGTGTTTTGTTGCCTCGTTCCACGGTAAACCAGCGTACTCGACGATCTGGCGCAGGCCATGATTGGTGGCAGCGTTTACCCCGCGGCTGAAGACGTTGACTAGAAAAGACGATAAGAATTCGATTTCTCGATGCATTGATCGGGCCCACGGATAAATGGAGTATGCGCGTCGTACGGGTGCACCTATGGGGTCGTAGAGATGACCGAACGGTATGCCGTAAGCGTCGGCCTCTCGCGCCGTGTCCGTCAAAATGTAGCGCCCCTTCGACATGGTTGCTGGTACACCACGCATCACCATGGGCAACACTGGGCGGATATGCAGTTTGACGCCGGTCGATTTCGCCAATGTCATTGCACGATCAAACCCAATGGCCGTGTACGGACTTCGAAGGGAAGGGAACACTTCGAGGGTCAGGGCCGAGGCATCCACGGGACCGCTTTCGGAGGGTCGAGGAAAGAGCAGGGTACTCGGTGGACGACCACAGAGTTCGCACAATAGAGTTTCAAGTAGGTACAGACGATCCATGCCCCAGTACCAATTGCCCTCGAAAAACGCGGTGGCGGAAGAAAAATGGCCGAGTCGGCGACGCAAGGCGTTGCCTTCTCGTGTTGCCTGCGACGTTGGCCGAGTCGCTGCCGTACGCGGATTGGGCGCAACCAGCGTTCCGAACGAGGCTGCTGTTTCGAGAAATTGGTCTTGAGGGATGGAACTTAGTTCAACCTCGCACCGGTCAATGTCAGCGGCAGAAGCATCGGTTTTGTGCAGCGTCAGGCCGTAATGGGGGGCGATTTGCTCTGCGTCACGGAGCGCGTATTTCTTCAATAACGAAGGTTCCGGTGCGTTCATCGTATCTGGTGGCGATACCACATGACCGTGGATGTCGACGGGATAGGTCGAGTTGATACGGCTCATGGCACTCGCCACAAGATGACTGTGGGGATCGTCGACTTGATGGAAGTAGTCCAAGCGGAAAGGTGGCTTCGCAGACGCGCGGATTGCATCTTGGCGCTTGCGGTAGCGGGTCACCACGCGTCGCTCCGCGAGCGACGTAAGGTAGCGTAACGGCGCGGGCGGGTTGTTGGTAGACGCAATATTCATGTATTGATGGAGCGTTCGTGTCGCAAACCGTTGGCATCTCGATCTGCTAGATCGTACCAATTGC
Organism: Pseudomonadales bacterium; assembly: GCA_046582115.1. GTDB lineage: Bacteria > Pseudomonadota > Gammaproteobacteria > Pseudomonadales > Azotimanducaceae > UBA11889. The sequence goes on from JAYGFA010000035.1 coordinate 8,890, forward strand.
CATTGGTTCGGTGGCGCGGGTCCGCTACATTACACGGTTCACAAGGGAGGAAATCATGGCTGAGTACGAAAACGTATTGATGGATCGGGCGGGGACCGATGACAGGGTCGGGATCATTACGCTGAACCGACCAGAAAAATTGAATGCGCTGTCGCAGGAGCTGTTGTATGACTTCAATGAAGCTCTGCACGACATGGAAGCCGACCATTCGATACGCGTGATCGTGGTGAAGGGAGCCGGTCGAGCCTTCAGTGCCGGTTACGACCTTACGCCGTCGCAAGGAACGGGAGCCGACGCGGTGGTACGTCGTCACCGGAGTGTGGATGACAAGGGACGGCGCTTGCTAATGGGAATACGGACCGGCATGCAACAAATTACCGACATTCATATGTATTTCTGGAACATGGCGAAGGTGACGATTGCTCAGGTCCATGGATACGCGATTGCGGGTGGTTGCGAGATGGCCATGATGGCTGATCTTGTTGTAGCAGCGGATGACGCACAACTCGGGCACCCTGGCCTTCGCGGGTTGGGGACTTCGCGAACGGGCGTTATCTGGCCGTTGGTGATCGGGATGCGTAAAGCCAAGGAGCTTTACTACACCGGTGAGAACGTCACCGGAACCGAGGCCGAGGAGATCGGGATGATCAATTACGCGTGGCCGAAGGACGAGTTAGAGGATCGAACCCTCGCGTTTGCCGATCGACTGGCCAATATGTCGGCGGATCACCTGGCTATCTTGAAGGTCAACATGAACCGGTTTTACGAAAACATGGGCATCTATTCCTCGGTACGGAGCAGCACCGATCTTGATGCGGCAGGCCAGTTCACCGAATTTTCGTACGATTGGCAGGAGAAAATGCGAGAACATGGTCTGAAGGACGCGCTGCAATGGCGCGACGGACCGTACCGCGAAACCGACACCTACAAAAAAAAGTAGGCGTTGGTTTTGATGCGCGTGGGTGTTGGATCATGGGTTCGACACTCCCCCTTGCGTCGCAATACCTATTGCATTCGGTCGCTTATGGATTTGATGCTTGAATGACAAATGAGGTAACCATGCGGGCAACGATAACGACATCCAAAGGTGACATCCGATTAACTCTATTCGCCGAGAAGGCGCCGCTAACAGTTGCAAATTTCACCAATCTCGCACGCCGGGGTTTTTACGATGGCTTGAAGTTCCATCGGGTGATAGGCGATTTCATGATTCAAGGCGGTTGCCCTCTCGATACGGGAACCGGAAATCCGGGTTATCGCTTCGAAGACGAATTCGACCTGACCCTACGGCACGACAAGCCGGGTCGATTATCCATGGCGAATTCGGGAGCCGGCACGAACGGTTCGCAGTTCTTTATCACCCACGTGCCGACGGCCCATCTTGACGATAATCACTCGATCTTTGGTGAGGTCGTGGATGCGGACGACCAAGGGGTTGTTAATGTGATTGCCCAAGGCGACGTGATCGAAACGATTACCATCGAAGGCGACGTCGACGCACTGTTCGAGCAAGTGTCTGACCGTTTATCTGAATGGAATGTGCAACTCGATCAGCGCTAAAGGTAAGGGCGGTGGTTCCGCGCCTCACCCGACTAGCCGCCGAGCCACATTTCTATGCCGGCGTTATCTTGACCGTCGGTAGAAGTACCCATGATAACGAGCCTACAGAACAAGCGCGTCAAACAAGTTGTTCGATTGCGTCAGCGGCGTCATCGGGAAAGTGAACAGTTATTTCTGATCGAGGGATATCGCGAAATACTGCGAGCGATTGAAGCGCATGTCACGATCAATGCGTTGTTGACGTGCGAAAAACTCTTTAGTCGGTCTGACACACAGAGCCTCGTTCGGCAGGTAGCTGCGGACTACGATGGTACCGTGGAAGCCGTCAGTCGTGAGGTGTTCGCGAAAATTTCAGTCCGCGAGGGCTCGGATGGGTTGCTGGCGGTTGCGCCAAGTCCGGCATGGTCTTTGGACGATCTGACGGTACCGCCGAATGGCCTCTTTCTGGTTAGTACGGCCACGGAGAAACCGGGAAACTTGGGGGCCATATTGAGATCGGCCGACGCGGCCGGTGTCGACGGCGTTGTCGTTTGCAGCGCCGGCACGGACGTGCTGAACCCCAACGTTGTGCGCGCGAGCTTGGGAACGCTCTTTTCGATACCGGTGGCACGGGCCAATACCGATACCGTTCGGTCCTGGCTGACATACCACGGCGTACAAATGATCGCGGTAACCCCGGACGCGGATCGGTTATATACCGAGGCAGACCTGGCGAAACCGTGTGCCATTTTGCTGGGAAGTGAACACGCCGGTTTGGACCCGGAGTGGCTGAGTGTCGCCGATGATCGGGTGCGACTTCCGTCGGTGGGGCGCGCCGACTCGATCAATGTCGCGATGGCTGCGACGGTGATGTTGTTCGAAGCACGCCGTCAGCGACGGTTACAACAAACGGGTTGATGGCGTCGACGAATCCCTGCGCTGTACGTTGCACGCAACGCGATCATGATCATTCTCAGCTGGGGCGTTCGCTGTCCCTCTAACCCACGCCCCAGCGGATGGCATTCCCGAGAAGTTGTTGGTAACTCTCGAGTTCCCAGACTCCGCGGAACACCGGTGGTGACGTACCGTCGCGTTCGACGCTTTCGTCGACCATTGGTTGGCTATTGGTGGTCGGGGAATGACAATGACCCAGCGCGATGTATGCGACTTCTCCGGAACCAAGTGCGCGGGTGTAGCCGAGCACTCGTGTCCGTCCATCGGCCTGCAGCGACGTGTCCTTGTCGTAGCTGAAGCCAAATCCCTCTGGCGACGGATCTTCCGGCAGTTCAGTCGTCAGTAGGACATTGCAGTCGCCGAGAATTTCAACCAAATAGAGTTCGTCGGTAACTTCAAATGAGGCGCCCAGACCCGCCGTAATTGGGTGCGATGGGTCTTCGACGTTTACTTGAAAACGGCGAATAGGCGGATGATTTAAGAAGAAGCATCCCAATGATTCGTGATGGGCCAGTTTGACCATTTTTCGCTGGCGTGTTCCTTCGATACGCGCCGCTCGACCGCCGCTGGTACCGTGCAATCCTAACCAGCGACCGCCGTCGCTGATCCAACCTCGCAACGTGGCATCTTGGACCTCGTCAGGATACGGTCCCGCGACGTAGGTCAGAAGAAAGTCGGTCCCAGGAAGCCACTTGTCTAAATCGCTGAAATCACTCGACACAGTGGTGGCGAGTTCGGGGACCTCGGCAAGACGCTCGAGGAGGACGCGGCGGGCGAAGTCCATGTCATGGCCCGCGGTGGAACCCGGCGGGTAGCCACCAACAATAAGATGTGCTCTGTGCATCCTAATCCTCCCGGTATACGCTATTTTCCTTATCATAACGCTGTCGATGAGCGGAGGTTGCATACATGAAAGTGGGAACGGGGATTGGTGGTTGGCCGAGTCGGGCACCGGCGCAAGCCCGGGCCGCGGAAGAAACCGGATTTGATTACGTGACCTGCGGAGAACTATCGCACGATTCGATGTTGACGATGACGCTTGCCGCGACGTCGACGGAGCGTATTGGGCTGCAAACTTCGGTGACAATTGCCTTTCCACGTAGTCCGATGGTGTTGGCTATGGAGGCGTGGGACATTCAGGAGTTGTCGGGCGGACGGTTTACTTTGGGTCTCGGAAGCCAGGTCAAGGGTCACAATGAGCGACGGTTTGGTGGAACGTGGACGCCGCCGGCTCCACGCATGAAAGAGTTCATCCAAATGATGCACGAGGTTTGGGACTCTTGGCAGGATGGTAAACGTCCCGAATTTCTTGGGCGTCACTACACCTACACGTTGATGACGCCGAACTTCAACCCCGGACCGATCGAGCAGGCACGGCCGAAAGTGGGATTGGCGATGGTGGGTGAAGGGATGGCCCGCGTATCCGGCGAAGTCGCCGACGTGATCATGCCGCATGGTGGGATCATGTCTGATCGCTACATGCGCGAAGTGTTGCTGCCGAACGTTCGAACCGGGCTGCAGCGCGCGGGCCGCGACTGGTCGGATATCGAGATTAGTGAAAGTGGGTACCTGGTGATCGGTGACGACGATAGTGAGATCGAACAAAAGCTTTTCGGTATGCGCCGGGCGTTGTCTTTTTATGGATCGACTAGGACCTACCACGAGGTATTACGTACGCACGGTCTTGAGGAACTTGGCCAAAAACTGCATGCGCTTTCGTTGCAGGGCAAGTGGGAAGAAATGCGCGATACGGTCACTCTCGATGATCTGAACGAACTTGCGCAAACGTGTACATACGATGAGCTGCCGCAATTTCTTGGCGAGCATCGGGAATACGCATCCCGGTCCGGGTTCGGTATGCCGCGCGGAACGCCGGCTGAAGAAGAGCGATTCCAGGATCTGTTAGCGAAGGTCCAAGCGGTGGAAACTTCGGGCGTGCCGAAAGGTCTGGAGTTATAAGGCCAGACTATCGCGGCTGAGTGTGCTCGCTTCATGTAGACGGTGGGTCTTCCATTTCGAGAGCACGGCGTGGTCGTGCGTGGGATTTGTATCTTCGAAGATTATTTTCGAGCGACGAACGATCGGTTAGCGGATCCTTCGCTGACGTCGCTTCGGCAACGTTGACGCGACGGAGTGATCCCAAATGCTGTCCTCGTTGACCGCGTAAACGTATCGATAGGTGGTCGGTTTGCGGCCGTAAATCCGATTGTCGATATCGAGTAGGCGAGTGTTCCCTTGTTCGTCGTGAACTGCTACGACCGCGTGATACTCGCGAGTTTTGCGGTCATAAACCACCACAATACGTAGTACGTCGGCCGTGTACCCGAGGAGGCGTAAGATCATGTATTTCGCCGTCGCGTAATCTTCGCAGTCGCCGCCTTTCTGCAAAAACTCGAGCAACGTTGACCACTGAGAAAATACGGCGTCGTCGCCCCAGGGCGTTGCTTCGCGGCTACGCCGATCTCGCCGATAGTGTCGATGCTGGTTGATGTAGCGATTCACGATTTGCAGTTGTTGTGTATGAGTCAGCGCGCGCGAGCGGTCGATAATGACGTGTAGTGACCGTAGCCAGCGCTCGCATTGGTCTTTGTTATCAAGGCACGCGCGTATCACGTTGGCTTCAGCAGACGCGCGCTCCATGGTGTTGTGCCAGGCCGGCCACTGTGACGATGGGGCAAGGTAGTCGGCACCGTTAGAAAAGTCGTACGCGACAAGCGCCGGCGCAGCGAATAAACACAGACAGCGAATGAGACGCATGACCACCATATTCAACCATCCAGATCGCTGGCACAATCCATGCATTGTGGTTGTGGCTTATCGGTTTTAGCATTGGTTGGAAGCCAACATGACCAGCCGACTTCTTTTTTTGTTTCTCATATCAGTGCTTGGGGCGTGCACCACTGCCCCGGTGGTGAACTACGTTGAGGTCGAACGTAACGACTTGTTGTCAGGACGTGTGCTCTTTGGCGAGAAAGTGCTGGCGTCTGAGATGCCTGACGTCGACGTGTTGGGGGTCAACGACGACATGCGCGCGTTTATTGCGGATGGCGTCAGCGACGCCAGCACGAACGTTTCCCGCCTGGGGCGTTTGCTTTCGTCGCTTGTCGATGACGGCTATTACGAAGCGGGATATGAACCCAGTCTCAGCCAGACCGCGGAAGAAACGTTTGCGTCGAAACGGGGAAACTGTCTGTCCTACACCAATTTATTTATTGCCATGGCGCGTGAAGCCGGGCTCGTTGTTCATTTTCAGCTTGCGCAGGTGCCACCAACCTACGACGCCGTACGTGGGGTGCTGATTCGGAACAACCACGTCAATATTTTGGTTGAAGGTGGACAGTTCTATTACGGCGGCACGCGTGATGTGACCATTGACTTTAACCTTGAAGATCCGAGCGGCTATCCAACGCAACGGGTCAGCGACGGTTACGGCGTCGGGCTCTATTACAACAACGTTTCGGTCGAACGCTGGAAGCGGGGCGAGTTACGCGCGGCCTTTGCTTATCTCCTCAAAGCTTTTTACGCAGGTGGTGCACAAAACCCCGATTTATGGGTGAATCTGGGTGTCTACTACTTGCAAGGAGGCCATCACCAACAAGCCGTCGAAGCGTTTCGGATCGCGCTTACGTTGGATCCGCGTAACCATTCGGCGATCGGCGGTCTTGGCCGGGCGTTCGAAGACATGGGGAATTTCGATCAGGCGGCCGAGTACGATGCGCAGCTCAGCCGGTATCGTCGCCGCAATCCCTATTATCACTTTGCACGCGCCCAACTTGCGTTTGGCGAACAAAGGTACGACGAATCACTGGATATCTTGAAACGAGCCATCCGTTTAGGGGATGACGACCACCGTTTTTATAATTTGCAAGGCATGACGTTTCGTGAACTCGGGGATCT
>JAYGFA010000083.1:0-4192 GCA_046582115.1 Pseudomonadales bacterium
CAAGACGCCAATTACCGGTCCAGTCGAAATCACGCCGTTCGGCATCGAAGCTGATGCGATCTGCGATCGTCGGCACCACGGAGGGCTCGATCAAGCGCTCTACATATACCGAATCGAAGATTACCGCTGGTGGACCGAAGAGCTTGGTACGGCTGTCGACGCAGGGTGGTTCGGAGACAACTTAACGCTTGAAGGCTTACCCGATGGGGAGCCCGCGATTGGTGACGTCTTTCGTATCAACGATGTAGTGCTCCAAGTCACCGCCGCGCGTATTCCATGCGCGACGCTCGGTCGGCGCATGGAGGATCCGCATTTTCCACGCAAGTTCCAGCTTGCGGAACGACCTGGATTTTACTGTCGAGTCCTTGCGGCAGGAATGCTTCGGTCGGAATCCTCTGTTGATTTTGAAGCTTTTGTCGACGAACGTGTTTCCGTGTTGGAGGTGTTTCGTAATCGCTACATAACTAACCCCGATGCGGCAACGATCGACAGGTTGCTGCGCTCACCGATCGCAGAGATGGAGAGACGGCGCCTTCAAGCGCTACGGTCCAGTGCGCAATAGACCCGCGATCGTCTCCTCTTCTCGCGCCATGCATGTGAGAGTCCCCGGCTTTGTGCGATCGCACCAGCCTTCTCTGCAATCGCCTTTACAATGCCGAGCGACACCGTGAGCGACGAAGATCGCCTACGCTGGAACAAGCGCTATCGTACAGGCGCTTATCTATACCGTGAGTACCCCAGCCCGATTCTGCTTGACTGGCAAGAGGCTGTTAGCGGAACGCGCGCGCTCGACATCGCCTGTGGAAGAGGTCGTAACGCCATCCATCTCGCAACTTTGGGCTTTGACGTCGACGCGATCGACGTGTCCGATATTGCGATTCGGCACGCTGAACGACGCGCAGACAGCATGGGCCTACACATTCATTGGACTGTGCACGACCTTGATCATGGCCTTCCGGTAGTCGGCCCTTACGACCTTATTCTTATGATCCGGTACATCGACGATACACTCCTGTCGAAGGCCATCAAAATGCTCGCACCGCGGGGCAAAGTCCTTGTGGAAGAGCATCTTATGTCCGACGAGGCGGTCACCGGTCCAACCAACCCCCGTTTTCGAGTTCTTCCGGGATCCTTGCAACAAACCCTGAGCAGTCTCGAAATCGAGCGTGAATTCGAAGGATTAGTTCAAGAGCCCGACGGCACTCAGGCCGCGCTAGCACGCGTTCTCGCCCGGCGAGCTTAGTTCAGCTACTTCGCCAATCCCGTCATCGGCGCCCCTAAACAGGGGCGCTTGTGATGGTCGTGAATTTAAGCGTTGTGACCGAGAATGGATTTAACCTCGAGAAATTCCTCAAAGCCATAACGACCCCACTCGCGACCGTTACCCGACTGCTTATATCCGCCAAAAGGCGACTTGTTGTCGACCGGCGCTCCATTTAAGTGGATGTTTCCGGTCCGAATCCGACGCGCGACCTCGCGAGCCCTTTCGGGATCTCCTGCTGAAATATAGCCCGACAGCCCGTACACCGTGTCGTTGGCAATACGCACTGCGTCGTCGTCGTCGACATAACCGATCAACGATAGGACAGGACCAAAAATTTCCTCTTGGGCGATCGACATGTCATTGGTGACGTGGGAGAAAACGGTCGGCTTCACAAAATAGCCGGCGTTCAGCCCATCCGGACGGCCAGTGCCACCACACTCGAGTGTCGCCCCCTCATCAATACCTTTCTGGATAAGGTTCTGGATCTTTTCATACTGGACATTCGACACCACCGGTCCAATGGTCGTATCCGCGGCATTTGGATCACCCACTTTGACCTGTTCCGCAGCTCCTTTAGCAATTGCCGCCGCTTCATCCATACGCGACTCGGGCACTAGCATCCGCGTCGGCGCGTTACACGACTGCCCCGAATTCGTGCACATACCAAAGACATCCCGCGATATTGACAGCTCGAAATCAGCGTCATCAAGAATGATATTGGCTGATTTGCCACCCAACTCTTGCGCAACACGTTTGACCGTCGGGGCAGCATTTCGGGCGACTTCGATACCCGCCCGGGTTGAACCTGTAAATGAGACCATGTCGATCTTAGGGTGCGATGAAATCGCAGCACCCACCGTCGGACCATCGCCATTAACCAGATTGAAAACCCCCGCCGGGACTTCCGCATCATCCATAATTTCGGCAAACAAAATCGCGTTGAATGGCGCCACTTCCGAAGGCTTCAGCACCATCGTGCATCCTGCCGCCAGTGCTGGAGCAACTTTGCATGCAATTTGATTGAGCGGCCAGTTCCATGGCGTGATAAATCCGCACACACCCGCCGGTTCACGAATGACCCGCGACGAGCCGATGTCTTCCTCAAACTCAAAATCCTTCAACACCGACAAGGTCGTCATAAAATGGCCTAGCCCCGCGGGGGCCTGGGCTGCTTTTGCAAGGCCCATGGGAGCCCCCATTTCCTCGCTAATCGCTGCGGCAACTTCATCCATACGGCCCATATAGGCAGCAATGATTCGCTCCAGCAGCGCCACGCGGTCTTCTTTGGACGACTGGGAAAACGATTCGAAGGCGGTCACAGCAGCTTCCACTGCCCTGTCCACGTCCACAAGGCCGCCCATCGCGATCGGACCGATTGCCTGTTCCGTCGCCGGATTGATCACGTCCAAAGTGTCGGACGTTGAGGGTTCCACCCACTCACCGTTGATATAAAACTTGGTTCGATTACTCATGCACTATGCGTCCTCTTGTGAGGCCCTTTCTTTAACCGGGGGACGCACACTAAGGCAGCGATCTTCGCGCTGCAAGCCTTGTTTAGAGCTCCTGCAAGGCTGCTTGCGCAGCCGCTAATCGAGCCACAGGCACCCGAAACGGCGAACAGCTCACATAATCAAGTCCAATACGATGACAAAATGCGATGGAGGAGGGGTCACCGCCGTGCTCGCCACATATGCCGAGTTTTAGGTCCGTACGCGTGGATCGACCCCGTCGGATAGCTTCTTCCATGAGCCGACCAACACCCACTTCATCGATGGTGGAGAATGGATTACCACTATAGATTTCTTTGTTGGTATAGCAATCGAAGAAAGAACCCATATCGTCCCGGCTCAATCCAAGCGTCATCTGAGTCAGGTCATTGGTCCCAAAACTAAAGAACTCCGCCTCCAAAGCGATTTCATCCGCCGTGATCGCGGCTCTTGGAACTTCAATCATTGTGCCAACCTCGTATTCAATTTCTATGCCGCTCGACCGCATAACCTCGTCTGCCACGCGCCGGACAATGGCGACTTGATCCGCGAGCTCAGACCGAAATCCCACCAATGGCACCATGATTTCGGGCCGTACTATCAACGCATCGACGTCTTTGCTGTGTTCTGCTACGGCTTCAAAGATTGCAGTGGTTTGCATTTCAGTGATCTCAGGATAAAGAATGCCGAGCCGACAGCCACGGCAGCCAAGCATGGGATTCTGTTCGTGGAGTGCCTCGATGCGATCGACGACGAACCCAACACCCATCTCCAACCGTTCCGCCAATGCACGCTGAATGTCCTCGTCTTGAGGCAGAAATTCGTTCAAAGGTGGATCGAGCAATCGGATGGTCACTGGCCGGCCCGCCATTGCGCTGAATAAGCCATAAAAATCTCTGCGTTGGAAAGGAAGCAACTCTGCGAGCGCTTCTCGGCGCTGTTCCTCGTTTGTGGCCAGAATCATCTTACGCATGTGGTCGATACGATCTTCGGCAAAAAACATATGCTCCGTGCGGCATAGCCCGATACCCTCGGCCCCCAGTGCCATCGCTTGTTCCGCCATATCGGGAGTGTCTGCATTGGTCCGGATCTTCAGTGTGCGGTGCCGATCTGCCCACGCCATCAGCGTTTCAAACAAATGGAAATTTTGGCTTGCAGTGGTCTCTAGATGTCCCGTCAGCACTTGGTGGACGTCAGAATCGGTGGTTTTGATGGATTCCATGTAAATTGCTCCGGTGGATCCATCCAATGAGATGTCGTCACCTTCCCGCATCAGGACTTGTTTTCCGCGAACCGATTCGACCACGAGCGTGCGATCTTCATAATTCATAGTTACATCCGAAGCGCCGCAGATACATACCTTGCCCAACTGACGGGCAACCAGTGCCGCGTGGGATGACACACCACCTCTAGCAGTGAGAATGCCCTCGGACACAAGCAT
>JAYGFA010000045.1:0-38566 GCA_046582115.1 Pseudomonadales bacterium
CATCATTCGTCGCACAACCGACAACGGTCCAGCGGAAGCCATCGTCTTGGCGGCTCAGCGGCGTTTTCGCGCGATATTCTTGACCACGGCTACTACGGCCCTTGGGCTTACGCCTATGCTATTTGAGCGGAGCATCAGTGCGCAGTTCCTTATCCCTATGGCGGTCAGTTTGGCGGTGGGCATTGTGTTTGCGAGCGTGATCATTCTTTTTGTTGTTCCCGCGCTCGTGTCCATCGTCGAAGAAGATCTATATCCGTTCTTTGGATTTGGTAAACGCTTGAGCCCGGTCGCTGAGCCACAATCATCCGATCCGCAGGTGTTTGCCCCAATCCCCTGATATTTTGCGCCTTTCAAGGACTTTTAGCCGAAAGCTCATCTAACGTTATGACACGATACAAGGGCGATCAATTACCGGTGAATGAAGGATCGGTCTTTTCCAAATACGCGCTGACGGCAGCCTGGCGGTCCTCGGTGGTTGCTGACAGGATATTTTGATCGACATCCATATGCATGACGGCGGTGTCGAGTGACGAAACGATCGCGTTGACGCTGCGTTTTATCATTTGGGCCGGCACCGGTGCTAGCGCGGCATAACGTCTCGCCCAGGCGTTTGCGGTATCCATGAGAGTTTCTTTTCTGACAAGCGCATCGAGAACGCCCCATTCGAGTAGAGTTGCCGCTTCTACCCGTTCCCCGCCTACGACCAAACGCTTGGCGCGCGCTGGTCCAGTGAGATGGGTGATAAGTGGAAGGCTCTTCCACATCAGATTGACACCTATCAATATTTCCGGGTACTGCATGACACAGTCGTCGGCACCAATGCGAAAATCCATAGCGGTGGCCAGGCATGCTCCGCCACCCATGGCGACGCCGTTCCACGCTGCGATAGTGATCTGATCCATGTTGTAAATCGCCTCGATCGCACGCTCACCCAACCTTGCCCGCCGCCGCCGTAATACCAATCCCGCATCTTTTAGCAGTGGATCGGGATTGGGGGACAAATCTGCACCCGATGAAAAGTGCGTGCCGGCGCCAGTAAAAACGACGGCTCGTGTTTCAGAATCATCCCGGAAGGATAAGGCTGCCGCTTCAATCTCGAGCAAGTGTGCATGATCGAGAGCGTTGGCTTTATTAGGTCGATTAAACGTCACCGTAGCCGTGTGGTCGCGTTTTTCCACGGTTAAGTTTTCGTAGGTCGTCATACCACTTTCCTCAGCGCCTTCTGGCTCCATGGTAGCGCATGTCCCGAACGGTACGGAGGGAACATTGAGACTGGATGGATCGACGATAGAACAATGTGGTTGATACGGAAAATTAGACGCCTACATGGTCGAATTGCGTTGCCGACGCTTCGCGCCCGGTTGAAAATGTAGCCTTTGTAGCAAAGATTCAGGGGCTGGAGTGGAACGCGATAACCCGACGTCACACACGTATTTTTCCCAACGGCTCCGATTACATTACCTCGATTGGGGGAATGATGCGGCGGAGAGCATGTTGCTAGTACATGGCATACATGACCATTGCCACACCTGGGACTGGGTAGCGCAATCGTTTCGTGATCGATACCACATCGTAGCTCCAGATTTTCGGGGTCACGGAGACTCTGAGTGGAGTAAGGGCAGCCCATACACGCACCTCGAGTATGTGTACGATGTCGCGCAACTTGTTAGGCAACAAGAACTTGCCCCAACGACGGTGGTCTCACACTCGTTGGGTGGAACCATAGCGGCTATGTACGCGGGTATATTCCCGGAGCTCGTGAAACAACTTGTCATTGTTGAAGGAGTGGGTTTGTACCCAGGAAGATATTCAGGAAATCCGGCCACTCGCCTGCGGCAATGGGTCGACGCAAATTATTCGCTTGCGGGACGAATTCCACGTCGCTATGGGTCGTTAGAAGAAGCGTTTCAGCGCATGCAGGAAACGAATCCCCATCTAACTCCGCAACAAGCCCGGCATCTGACGGTCCACGGCAGCAATCAGAACGAGGACGGGACGTACACCTGGAAATTCGATAATTACACGCGTGCTCACACGCCATACGACGTTCCCAGCGAGGATGTCATCGATCTATGGAAACGAATACGTTGTCCAGTGCTGATCATTAATTCAAGACAGGGTTACCCGCACCGGATTGGTCAAGCGGGCACATTGGAACATTTTGCCGATGTTCGACTTGTCGAAATTGATGAAGCCGGGCATTGGACCCATCATGATCAACTGGATGGTTTTGTCGAACTGGTTGCAGATTTTTTGGGGGAATAATGAATTAATGCCCCTAATGAAGGATAGGTAAGAACATCGTGGGAGCTCCGACCCTTCAAGGGATTCGGGTAGTGGATGTCGGCGACCGCCTGGCCACAGCATGGTGCTCGCGCTTACTCGCTGATTACGGGGCCGAGGTCATCGTGGTGGAATCGGAGGCAGGCCACCTGGCTCGACGGCTACCTCCGTTCGACACTGAAGGCCAAAGCCTCACGGCACGTTATGTTTTGGCCAACAAGAAGTCGGTCGGGGGTGAGGCGACCGAGGCGCTTGTCGGCATAGCCGATGTAGTTGTCACTGGGTTTAGCAACGGTGCGCGGCTGCTCGAACAGAACCCGAACGCCATCGTATGTGCGATCACGCCGTACGGCCAGACCGGACCTCTCAAGGAGTATCAAGGCAATGATCTAACCGCCTATGCCCGGTCGGGGTGGGCCCATTGCAACGGTCTTCTAGAACGACCCCCGTTGAAGGGAAGTGGTTATCAGGCAAGCTACCAGGCGGGAACTTTAGCCTTTGGAGGTGTTGTCGCAGCTTTGATCGAGCGTCTCGCCACGGGCTCGTCTGGTCAATTGATAGACATTTCCGAGTGGGAAACGTTGGTCTCGACATCAGCCCCAGCACCGTTGCGCTACCAATACTCCGACTTTCTTTGGCAACGAAGACGTGCGCCAGTGAATATGAACGAAGGGCCCATACCCGTGAAGGACGGGTATTTTGCGCTACCACTATCTCGGCCAGCCTTTTGGACGAAGGCGATGCACGTTCTTGGGTTGCCCGACCTTGCCGACGACGAGGACCTACAGCAACCAGGCATTCGACCCAAACACACCGAGCGCTTTGCAAAACGCGTGGCGGCCGCCATGTCGAATTGGGCACGGATGGATCTTTTTGGGGCGCTTGCGGCAGAACGCGTTATCGCTGGGCCGGTTCTTACAATGGACGAAATGGCCGATAATCCGCAATTCCAAGCTCGCCGATTTCTGCGGACGCCGTCGGGATCGGGGGTGCGGTTCCCCGGACCGTTTGCGCGCACGACGAAATCCGTGTGGGAACTGAGGCACGAGATGCCGAAACCCAGATCGAGCGATGTCGAATTCACGCCACGTCGATCGATCGCTGTTCAACCGGTTCGGTCGGGCGGTGAGGGTAAGGGCCCGTTGTCTGGTTTTCGTGGATTGGTCTTGACCCAGGCGTGGGCGGGAGCGTACACGACTCAACTGCTAGCCTTGCTCGGCGCTGATGTTGTTCAGGTCGAAGTAAGGAGTCGTCTAGATAGTTGGCGCGGTTCCTACCTCAATCCGATACCCCGCAAATTGGCTGACACGGATACAGCTCGACACGCATGGAACTGCAGCCCGCTCTACAACTCAGTCAACTTGAACAAGCGTTGCGTAACGATCGATTTGTCCGAACCTGACGGTAAAGATTTATTTACGGAGCTTCTTCCCCACTTTGACTTTGTTGCCGAGAACTTTTCGCCGCGGGTAATGAACAATCTCGGTGTAGGGTACGAAGCGCTCAAGGCGATCAAACCCGATATCGTCTTCGCGAGCCTATCCGCATACGGTGCGACAGGTCCGTGGGCTAAAGTCCCCGGAATAGGTGGGACTATCGAACCTTCGTCCGGGATGTCGTCGCTGTTGGGGTACGACGGTGAGCAGCCGCAGAACTCGGGACAAATGTATCCTGATCCAGTTGCCGGGCTTTGTGGATTTGCCGCGATCGCGTTGGCGTTGTTGCATCGCGACCGCAGCGGGGAAGGACAGTACATTGACCTATCGATGCAGGAAGCGAATTTTTCGTTTATCGGTGACGCTTGGATGGAATATGAAATCAATGGCCATGTACGTGGACCGCGCGGTAATCGCCACGCGCTGTACGCGCCGCATGCAATCTATCCGAGCGCAGGCAGTGACAAGTGGGTTGCGATAGCGGCTGAAACGGATGTGCATTGGAAAGTCATTTGCGAGGTTCTCGAAATCGACGGACGACAATGGAACTCAAACCAGGAAAGAAAGCAACACGAAGAATCGATCGATGCACTTATATTATCGGCGACGAAAAAGTATGACCGAGACACCCTTGCCGAAGAGCTTGGTTGTCGAGGAGTCCCGGCAGCACCGGTATTGAGTCCCGCCGACATTGTGGCGGATACGCAATTGCGAGATCGTGGCCACATGGTGCAAGTGATCCACCCGGAAGCCGGCGCGATGTGGCAGTCCGGGTTACCGATGCTCCTCAGTCGGACTCAGGGAGGGGTAACGCGACCAGCGCCCTTACAAGGACAGCATTCGTTTGAAGTATTTGAAGAATTTCTGGGGATGCCGCGTCAGCGATACGACGAGCTAGCCGAGCGGGGAATTACGGGCAAAGGGGAGATAACCCGATGAGTTTTCATGACATCGAATATGAAGTCGTTAACCAGGTTGCACGGATCACGACCGCGCGTCCCAAGTACCGTAATGCGCAAAGTCGGCGCTTGCTTGAGGAACTCGATGAAGCGTTTGAAATCGCGACGCATGATCAGGACGTACACGTCATCGCACTTTTCGGGCAAGGAGAGCACTTCTCGGGAGGACACGATCTGGGCACATCCGACGAACGAGAAGATTTGCAGAAACGCCCTCTACAGGAGGGTCTACGTGGCCGTTTCGATCACTCGCGAGAGCAGTTCGTTGAAAAGTCCATGCGTTGGCGCAATGTTCCGAAACCCACCATAGCCGGGGTTCAAGGGTATTGCATATTTGGCGGATGGATTATCGCTAGCGCAATGGACATCATCTACGCGGGCGACAGCGCGATGTTTTTGGGGTCAAACTTCCAATTTTTCACGGTCCCATGGGACATACATCCCCGAAAAGCCAAGGAAGTTCTTTATGAGAGTCGTTTCATTGATGCGGCAGAGGCTAGTGATCTAGATCTCGTCAACCGCGTCGTACCCGACACCGAACTCCAAGCGACGGTGTTGGAGTACGCGGAGCGTGTGGCCACGAACGATCCTTTTCAACTGCGCATGATCAAAATGGCGATTAACCAAATGCAGGACACCCAGGGCTTCCAAGCGCACATAAATGCTGCACATCTAATGCACATCGTATCGGCCCAGGGGGAGCAAGACCCGGACTACGCACTTAAAGTACCGGAAGGTAGGCGACGGCCGATGGTCGAAAAAGCATTTGAGAACTATGAACTCCACAAAAAGAGTTAGCGGCTCGGGTCGGCGGCAACTGTCCGAGATTGAACAAGAAGAGGTTCTCGCTCGGCCGATTTCAGCGACCATTGCTTTCGTCGATGGGCAGGGATTTCCGCGGATGGTCCCCTGCTGGTTTTTGTGGATGGAAGCGGGTTTTCATACCACTAGCGACCCCGATAAATATCATGTCAGATGCCTATCCGCTAACGCGCGTGGGTCGTTTTGTGTTGAGGTTGAGGAAGTGACCCTGTCGCGTCGTTCGAATAAGCAAGTCAAGGGGGTGGGATCTTTTGAGATCGTTCGTGAGGGGATTACTGAAATAACCGCTGGGCTCTGGACGAAATACTTGGGGATAGTCAGGGCAGCTGGCTTGTCCGATACCGGACGGGTTGTTTTGAGATTACGCCCCGACTCGATCGTGGCTCATGGCAGCGAACTGTCGCTTAAACGAGAATGAAGCAAGCCCCGCACATCATTATCTTTAATCCGGATCAATGGCGAGGCGATGCGTTGGGCCATATGAATCATCCGGCGGTGAAGACGCCTAATTTAGACGCACTCGTTGAGACGGATGCCGTATCTTTTCGAAACGCGTTTTGTCAGGCGACTGTCTGTACGCCGAGTCGTTGCTCGTTTATGACCGGCTGGTACCCACACGTACGCGGTCATCGCACGATGCATCACATGTTGAGCGTAGGAGCGGGAGAGCCGAATCTCCTGTCGGTGTTACGCGACAACAACTACTTCGTATGGTGGGGTGGAAAGAATGATTTAGTACCCGGTCAATTGGGATACAGCGCCCACTGCGATGTCCACTTTAGACCGCGTCGTGCCGACTACGAACGCTGGGGGTATACCCCGCGGGAAGGTTCCCACGGAGGTGACTTGGCTTGGCGTGGCCAACATGGAAGCGATAATTTCTATAGTTTTTTCAAGGGAAAATTGGATCGGGCGGGGGCGGACGTCTATTTCGATGGTGACTGGGCCATGCTCTATGGGGCCATGGACTTCATACGCGCGTACGACGGCGATCAACCCATGTGCTTATTCTTACCGATGGGATACCCGCACCCTCCGTATTGCGTTGAAGAGCCTTGGTTCTCGATGATCGATCGGGACGCCGTTCCACCCCGACACGAATACGAACGCTGGGATGACAAGCCTTCCTTGCTTACTGGGATTCGAGAGGGTCAGGGCCTTATCGATTGGACGGAAGAGCGTTGGACGGAATTGCGCGCGACGTACTTCGGTATGTGTGCCCGAGTGGATCATCAGTTTGGGCTACTCATCGACAGCTTACGTGACGCCAATTTATACGATGACAGCGCGATTTTCGTGTTTTCAGATCACGGCGACTTTACCGGCGACTACGGTTTAGTCGAGAAGACACAGAATACCTTCCAAGATTGCCTGTGCCGCGTGCCGTTTATCGTCAAACCGCCCGTCGCTATGGCTGCTGTACCGGGCATTCGTGAGCAACTGACTGAATTGATCGACTTTCCGGCGACAGTATACGACTGTGCCGGAATAGAGCCCCCGTACTGGCACTTTGGCAAAAGTTTACGAAACGTTTTATCCGATACCGACGCCGTCCACCGCGACGCTGTCTTTTGTGAGGGAGGCCGATTGCGTCAAGAGGTACAGGCGAGTGAGCGTGAGAGTGCCAACGCGATAGGCGGGCTGGGGCTGTATTCCCCTCGAATCGAGCAGCAACTTCGTGAAGACGATGCGCTGCCACATTCGAAAGCCACGATGTGTCGAGACGGTCAGTTCAAGTACATACGTCGCGTGTATGAAACTGATGAGTTCTACGATCTAAGATCGGATCCGGGTGAAACCAAGAATTTGATCAACGAACCGAGTAGCGCCCGTTCGATCGATCGTATGAAGGAACGTATGCTGACGTGGTACATGGAAACGTGCGACGTGGTTCCGCTATCACCGGACAACCGGAACTTTCCGCGGTGATCAAGAACGTGTAAACGCTGATCCACTTTTGATTTGTTCCGCGAGGTACTCATCAACCTCATCGACATTCCCTCGAAAACTGATTCGCGCGCTCTTTTGTTCAAGTTGGTAGTCATACATCGGGTCGTAGTAGTCGGTCAGGAGCAATTCGATCCATCCGAGGTGTGACGCTTTGTTCCCGGTATTGAACCCATCTTCCACGAGTCCCAAGAGTTCATGATAACGCGCGCCGCCGAGACGCTTACGGATACGCTCCAGTGCATTGATGAACGTTGAGGGAACGCCGTTTACAACGTATTCGTCGTAGATATTTGCGATACGGTTTTCAAGAGATACTTCAAGAATGACTAGTGTAGCGATTTGCATACTGGCAAATAGTTTTTCTGGTAGGGCAAGGCGACCAATGGTGCGACTTTCATCTTCGATGACGGTGGGACGGTCTTGATCGGTTGCAAGTAGGGCGGCTGCAAGCGCGTTCTCAAACGACACCGGCGGGGGTTGGAGAGCAATGTCGCCCCCGAACGCCGAGCCGCGGTGGTTAGCCAATTGCTCTAAATCGATGACGTTCGAAAGTTGCCGCAACGAGCGCGTTTTGCCACTGCCGGTTCGGCCACCTAGAACCAACCAAGTGCGGTTAACCGACGCGTCGAGTCGTCCGATGCAATAGTGGCGGAGCGCCTTGGAGCCGCCTTCGACGATGGGAATTGATGAGCCGGCTTCCGCTAACCATTCGTGTGCGATGCGCGAGCGAAGACCCCCTCGCCAACAGCAAAACAGCGTGCCGTCGTGAGAGCGGACGAACGACGCCCAGTCGCTTACGCGCATTTCGCGTGTGGTCCCTGCGACCAATTCTCGTCCGAGCTTTATTGCCGCGCTCTGGCCCTCATTTTTGTAACAAACGCCTACGCGTTGGCGCTCGTCATTGTTCAAGATTGGAAGATTGACCGCAGAGGGAATCGCGCCTTTGACGTACTCGTCGGGTGCTCGTACATCGATGACGGGACGATGATTCTTGAGAATACCGTAGTAGTCATCCACGACTTCAATCGACACGGGTGGTCTCAGTCAAACCCGGTCAAGGTATGGGGTCGATGACGGGTCGACCCGCTTTAAATGCTTCCAGATGTTCCTGCAGTACATCGATCACGGCGTTCTGTTCCTGTCGTGTCGCTTGGTCTACGGCTTCTGTTTGCAGGTCGACGGCCCTTGTAAAGTCGCCGCTCGCTGCGTGAGCCGCCGCCCACGTATCCAAATAGGCCGGAGTTTGACGTGCGTTGAGGTCGCTCTCCATGATGCCGGTCATGATTTCAAGGGCGTATTCGGGTTTTCTTAATTTTTCGAGGTTGGTAACCGCGAGTGTCCACGCCACCTCGTTAATGATACTGGCGTCTTCCGGTGCACTTGCAATTGCTTTGCGAAACCACCCAAACGCCCGCCGAAAGCTCCTGTTTACATGGACCCCCCTGGCGTAGAGATTTCCGAGCACCAGCATGGCATCCGGGTTGTCCTGTCTCGCGACTTCTTGGAGCCAATGGTATGCCTGACGTTCAAACGGCCTGTCAACGTCGGGATGCATGAGAAAACGAGCGTATTGGAGCTTGGCAAAGTCATCATTGAGTTCGGCTGCTCGGATAAAGTAAGCGGCTGTTTTCCCCATATTCCGCTCTATTTGTCTGCCATCAAAATAGAGCTGTCCCAGGTAGATGAGGGCTTGGGTATTTTCGAGTGCCGACGCCTGCTCCATCAGCTCGATACCGGCATGCAATTTATTGGGCCCTAATTGGTCGCGTAGATAAAGGACCGCTAACATGTACATGGCTTCGTCCGAGCCGATGCTTATGGCACGGCGGTAATTCTCGATAGCAAGATCCACTGCCTCTGACCGGGCTTGTTCGTCTCTGTGACGCCGAGCCTTAGTCCACCAGACTCGTGCAAGGGTGAGATTCGCGATTACATTCCCGGACCGTGTCGACGCCGAAAGCCAGTTGATCGACTCGTCTAGTCGGTCTTCCGATGCAAGGTATGTACCAATAAAGGCTTGTGCAGCTGAGTCGTCACGTTGCGCGAGGAAACCGATCAAAGCACCCGGTGTAAATTCGGTTTCTTGCGAGGTGGCGTTGATTTGTTGCGAGACGGCGGCGTACGCGTCACCCAGGTTGAAGAACACGTTCGCAAGCGGTCCCAAGGGTGGTTTCGAGGCAATAACCATCATGAAGGGCCGTTCCTTATCGCTTTGGTAGATCGAACCAACCGGCGTTCGACCTAGGGCGATCAAATAGGATCGTGCTTCTTCACCTGAGAAAACGCGGTACGGTTGTTTCCGGGTTCCGTCGGCGCCTGATTCGATTGAAGCGACGATGCGTTTTGACCAATCACGATGGAACCCTGCAGTCTCATCTTCGACGCGATCGTAGAAGGCGGCAAGGGCGAGGTGCCCAGCAAGACTGCCGTAATAAATATCGAGAATCGCGGTACCAATTGCTCCGAGTTTCAAAGGCTCGTCGACTAGAAGACGCAGTGCCTGACGTTCTAGGGTTGAAATTCTCTGGAGGCGTTTTGGGAAATCGTGGGTACTGAGAAAGGAGAGCCTTATATCCTCGATGGATATTTCTTCTCCGTTCTGTACGGATTGGACAAGGTCCTCATAGCTCCTTGGCGACGGTGAAGTGGTTGTGCATCCAGTGATTACGACCAGGCAACAGAGAACCGTCGTCACGCCAAAGTTTTGCATGGTGGCAGTGTATCGTATTCGTGCGGATTGGTGAGGCGGGCTGGTATGATCGGAATCGAGAACTTAAGAGAGCTATAAATGGCATTGGAACACAAGCTCCGATTGCCACGTCCGGACGAGGCGTTGCCTGGACGGGCAGACGCTGTGCCCGTCCAGGCAAAACATTTTGTCCATGGCAGACCGTTGCAGTCGCCGTTCCCGCAGCACATGGAAATGCTGGTGGCAGGCTTGGGATGTTTTTGGGGTGCGGAGAGGTTGTTCTGGCAAATGGATGGGGTGTTTACAACCGCCGTGGGGTACGCGGGTGGTCACACACAGAATCCCACGTACAAGGAGGTCTGTTCTGGCCTAACGGGACATACTGAAGCAGTCCTTGCGGTATACGACCCAGCGGCCGTCACGTACTTGGACTTGTTGAAAGTTTTTTGGGAGGGGCACGATCCAACCCAAGGTATGCGGCAGGGCAATGATCTAGGTACTCAGTATCGCTCTGCACTATTCGTACATGGTCCCGAACAGATGGAAATATCGCGTCGCTCACGCGACGAATATCAAAAACGACTGCATACTGCCGGGTACGGTGATATTTCTACGGAGATTTTAAAGGCGCCGACATTTTTTTATGCAGAGCACAACCATCAGCAATACCTCGCGAAAGTTCCTGGTGGATACTGTGGGTTGGGGAGTACGGGAGTGACTTGCGGGATCGAGCCATTGGTTCAGGCGTGAGGTGACCGTAGATCATCGCTGGCGATATATATAGCTATGTCCGATAAAAACCCGGCAGGCGCCGGTTTTTTTGTGCGCGGAAAGCTTGAAATTCGATAGGTGTCAAGAACTCCATCCAGTGCGACCCGACAGTATTCGGCCGCGGTAATTGATTGAAAATTGAACTGTGGCGTCGATCCGCTAACCGCGTTTACACTGCCAAACTTTGTTCGCAAAAAGTCGTAATGGCGGTGATTTTAAAGTGCATGCGTTGACTACTAACGATGATCAAGTGTAGGCGTGACGAACAGTCAAATAAGTGGGTCGTCATCGAACCCGGGACGGTGAGATGACCTACCCTCTTGAGGGTGTCCGGGTCCTCGACCTTTCACGAGTATTAGCGGGTCCCTTCGCCGGTCGAATGCTCTCGGATCTTGGTGCTGACGTGGTCAAGCTTGAACCGCCGCAACAGGATCTCACGCGTCTTTGGGGTGCGGTGATAGGCCAGGTGCCGGGGTATTTTCATCAACAGAATGCAGGCAAACGCGACATATGCATCGATCTTTCGGTTCCAGATGGCGTGGAGCTAGCCAAAAGCCTGGCAGCCAAAGCCGACATCGTAATCGAGAATTTTCGGCCCGGTGTAATGGATCGGCTGGGACTTGGTTATCAGCAACTAAAGGCGGCCAGGAAAGACCTCATACTTCTTTCCATTTCGGGATTTGGACAAGATAGCCCAGAGTCCCAACGGATGGCGTACGCGCCCACGATTCATGCTGAATCAGGCTTGGTTAGGCGTCAGGCGCGGGATGGTCGTCCGCCGCAAGACATTCGGGTATCTATGTCGGACACGAATGCGGCGTTGCATGGCCTGGTAGCTGTACTTGCCGCAATGCACCTAAGGCAAACCACAGGGCTTGGTCAACACATCGATATGTCGATGCTTGATGCCACCGTTGTGACGGATGATCAACTGCTTTACCACCTCGAAGATTCCCACGACACCGGACCCGCGGTATCGGACATTTGGGAGACAGGATTTGGTCCGGTGCTGATTGCCGGGGATTTTCGGCATATTTGGCGCCAGTTGAATACTCGCATGAATGTTGAAGATCCGACGCCGGAAGGGGTCTCGTTGGAGGAGAAGATTCGACACCGACGCGATGCTGCGGCGAAGTTCTTCAGGTCACTGAGCACTAGGTCGAAAGTTCAAGAAATCATGGAGTCGTTAGGCCTCGCTTGGGGCGTGGTTCGCGACAGTTCGACGCTAATGGATTCAGATAGTGTGCGCCATCGGGGCGTCCTTACCGAGGTTGATGACCGTGCCGGTGGATTGCGAGTCGTACCACAAAGCCCGTATCGTTTTTCGGATGCTGAAGCAGGGGTGAGAGGCGGGGCGCCACATCGTGGCGAACACAATGAGGAGGTGCTCAGGGATTGGTTGGAGCTGGACGATGAAGACACCGCGCGTTGGCTTTCTTCGGATGCTGTAATCGAGGCGGAGTTTTGAAGAACGCGGCAAAAGTAGGGATCGGAATCGATTTCGGGACGACGAATTCAACGGCTGCTGCATTCGACGGAGAAAAAGTGACGCTTATTCGGCTCGAGGCTGACTCTCCCATCATGCCGTCTGCAACCTATATCGATGCGGATCTTCAGACAATTACTGGACAAGCCGCCATTGACCGTTATATCGAAGGTAATACCGGCCGCACGGTGGAACTCGTTCCGGAAGTCATTGGACGTGCAACCCTGGTGGTGGGCGCAGGCGATCCGAGCGGTCAACGGCCGGCCGAAACGCTTTCGCAAGCAGTGTACGGCGAGTCGATGATCGACACAGGTTTGCGCGGGCGGTTATTCCGAGGCACGAAGCGGTTGTTGGGAAACCAGAGCGTCCGGCGACTGATGGTGTTCGATCACCCGTTTCGCCTGGTGGCATTAATTACACCGATTTTGCTTCACATACGCGAAGAACTGGAACGCGGCGGAATCGATGTGAGTTCGGCCTGTGTTGGGCACCCAGTCAATTTCGAGGGGAGAGACATAAAACGCAATGAAATTGCGTTAAGCCGGCTGGGCGAGGCATATGGCCATGCGGGCATCCAAGACCACCGGTTTTACCCGGAACCGATTGCGGCGGCGGTTAGTTTTCTCCACGAACATCCCGGTGCTGAAGGAGACACCATACTGACGGTTGATTTTGGCGGCGGGACGTTGGATTTTTGCGTATTGCGACGCCGTTCGGGTAACGCTTTTTCGGTAGTTGCTACGCACGGGATAGCGTTAGGTGGCGATCGTATTGATCAACGCATATTCAGTCGTCTGTTGTTCCCGTTGCTCGGAAAGGGAGAGCGCTGGCGACGTCGCGGCACCGATCGCCAGGAGATCGAAACACAATTTCCCTTCGAGGATTATGAGGATCTCCTGTTGAACTGGGCCGTCACGTACCTACTTAACCAAAATCGATACACCACTCCCGTCCTTGAATGTATTTCGCAAGGAGGCGAAGCACGACTAAAGTTCCGTCGTCTGCGCGAGCTGATCCAGCAGAATTACAGTTACCTAGCGTTCCAAGCCATCAAAGACTTCAAGGCGGAGCTGTCCGCCGCTAACGATGCTGTGTTGGATATTGCCGAGATTGACATTGAAGCAGCTCTTACGCGCGGAGAGTTTGAGGAAGTCATCAACGACTCCCTCGAACGGGTCGAGCAAGCCGTATTGGAAACCATCCATCGTGCCGAACTCGTCGCGAAAGATGTCGACGTTGTGCTCCGGACGGGCGGTTCGTCTTTGATTCCCGCCGTGCAGCACATGCTCAACAAACGCTTCCCTTACCGCGTCATAGACCACGACCCTTTTACCAGTGTGGCAGCGGGACTCGCGATCGCGGACTATCGCGATCTTCAGATCACGTGAGCGATAAAAGACCGATACAGTCTTCGAGCAAATACTTCGCCAATTGACGGACGCGGTCGAATCCGGCGACGGGAGAAAACTTGGACAGCTTTTTACGGACGACGGCGTTTATAACGACTGCTTTTATGGTGCGTTGCATGGTCGGGATGCCATGGCCCGCATGCTGGAAGAGCATTTTTAGGTTGATGCGGATGGGTTTCGGTGGAGTATGTTCGAACCGGTATCGAACGCGGCGATGGGGTATGCGAGGTATCAATTCAGTTATGTTTCAAAGCTTGCCGGGGCCGCGGGTAAACGCGTGGTGTTCGCGGGTATGAGCCAATTTACGATAGACGCAGGCCTTATTCGCGTGTATCGAGAAGAGTTCAATACCGGAATCGCGATCTCGCAATTGAATTTTCCGGCTGAACGTATTGTGCGTCATCTGGCGCGAAAAGCAGCCAGCGTACGAGCTACCGACAATTAATCGTCAGGGGCAACGTAGCTCGGGTCTAATACCTTGAAAAAAGTCTGCAATGCGCGGTAGGTCAATCCCCAAACGAAATGTCCGCCGGCGAGCCGATAGCCATTGAATACGGTCGAGCTCGAGCCAACGCGACGTGTTTCGGTATCGCATAGTGATCGGTCCCGCATGTGGTCAAGGGGTCCCCAGACGATCTCGTCGACTTCGTGATTAGGGCTAAAGACCGGCAGCTCGTCGATTTCGAAGACGAAGGGAGCCACAAGCATATCGGTCGTTTGTCCACGCGGCATAGCGTGTTGTTGTGACAGTGGCCCAAGGAACGTGGCCGCATCCAGATCAAGTCCAATTTCTTCAAGTGTTTCTCTAACGGCAGCAGCCTTGAGACTAGTATCCACGGGATCGCGATGGCCGCCCGGGAACGCCATGTGCCCTGACCACGGATCGGCATCGTGTCGAGCGCGCTTGATGAAAAGGATTTCTGGCCCCTTGTCTGTTGCATGCAGAACCACGGCAACCGCGGCCTGTCGGGTCTCTTGATTGACGGGGAACCGTTCAGGTTGATGCGCGGCGACGCGAGACCGAATGTGTTGGATGCTGAGGTGAGACACTCGCTTATGATAGCTTGATCGTGGCGAGTCTGAGCCTGGGAGCAGAGATTTGTTGGACAGTAGAGCTAATCGGTGCTTTGTTTGTGGGCCTGGAAACGACCGCGGTCTTGGGGTTCAGTTTCGATTGGAAGGCGATGTTTGCAGGGCTGAATTCGTCCCTACGGAAGTCTACGCGGGATATGACGGCGTCATCCACGGAGGGATTCTGTTTTGTCTGCTTGATGACGTCATGGCCAACTTGCTCTACCTACAGGGAGAACGTTGTTTCACCGCGCGAGCGGAAGTCAGGTATCGGCAACCTTTGCCGGTCGGCACGCCGGTGCGGATGGAGGGACACCTGTTACGACGTAAAGGCCGACTGGCCGTGATTGAGGGCAGGGTTTTCCGTCAAGACGACGGCAGCGTCGTCGTCGAATCGACCGGCAGTTTTATGCTTGAGGGCACACTTGAGCGACGGTGACAAACAGGGCGTCGCCATAGCCAATGCGTCGGCAGATAGAGTACGGGAGTGGTTCCATAGGTTAGCATCTTCGTGTATCGACCCGGAGACAACCCTATGGCGGAACCGACACAAGTAGATCGAGAAAAACTAGAAACCTACCTCAAGCAGGTAAGTCAGCAAGTAATGGCTGGCTTTAACTGCAGCCTCTCGTACGTCGGGGACGAGCTGGGCCTATATCGCCAACTACGAGACGAAGGGCCGGTGACGAGCGTCGAATTTGCGGATTGTACCGGTCTTCACGAGCGCTGGTTACGCGAATGGCTAAGGCATCAGGCTTGTGTCGGACAAATCGAATATTCGGCTGACAACGATTCTTTCAGCCTGTCACCCGAGGCTGCCGTCGTCCTCTGTGACGATGAAAATCCCTTCTATTTCGCGGCCGGATTTCAAGCCGTTGTCGCGACGCACGATGCTGTACCGAAACTGGGCGATGCGTTCCGCACCGGTCTAGGGCTGAGCTATGACGACCAAGGCGAAGCATGTGCGTGCGGAATTGAGCGGCTCAACAATTACGTTCCGTACAACGAACTGGTTCAAAACATTCTGCCGTCGCTGAACGGCATTACCGAAAAGCTGACGTCAGGCGCACGAGTGGCCGACGTCGGTTGTGGAGCGGGTCAAGCAATGCTTGTCATGGCAGAGGCATTTCCGACGTCCGAGTTCGTCGGTTACGACACCTCCGAACATGCGTTATCCAACGCGCTCGCGCACCTTGAGGAGACCGAACTGAAAAATGTTCGCTTCGTCAATCCAACGGTGGAACCTCTCCCGGGCGACGGCAGCATCGACTTCGTCACCACGTTCGATGTCGTCCATGACGCGCCCTACCCAGAACAGCTTATCGCCGATGTATATCGTTGTCTCAATGCTGACGGAACTTGGCTTTGTTCGGATATTCGGAGTTTCCCGACGTTCGCGGAAAATTTGGCGGAAAATCCCAGCGCCGCGCTGTTCTATGGGTTTTCCTTAATGATTTGTATGTCGTCGAGCATGTCCACGCCCGATGGAGCCGGGTTGGGTACCTTGGGCTTTAACGAGCAGGTCGCCCGCGAGATGACCGAAACCGCGGGTTTTTCTCGCTTTAATCGGTTGGAATTCGGGACGTCCGTCAATAGCTACTACGAAATTCGCCCCTAATTTAGTTGCTTGTCCAATTTGACAGTGGTTTTGAATACGGCAAGTGGGACTCGTTGATCGCAGCTACTTCAATGACGTCATAGCGAGCAGACGAATGCCAAGAATTATCGAAATCGAAGGCGGCGTGAATTTTCGTGACTTTGGCGGTTATCCGACTGTCGCTGGGGGTCGTGTGGTCGAAGGCAAGTTGTTTCGATGTGGAACGCTTTCAAATATGACCCCGACGGGGCTTGCGACGTTTGACGGATTGGATATTCGGCACATATGCGACTTGCGCCGCCCTGACGAGCGGGCGGACGACCCGACGCCGTTGCCGCCTGAAAATCCCAGACGAACGTTGGTTCCGATAGACCCGGGTAGCGCTCCATCGATTCGGCAGAGTCTGCGGAGCCGTCCGCCGAATGAAGATCAACGAATTAACTTTATGGTCGCGATTAATGAGGATCTTGTCCGCGACCACGCGAAAAACTATCGCGAGGTATTTACGGCGCTCCTGGATACTCGTGACGGGGGTTTTTTGGTCCACTGCACGGCGGGGAAGGACCGAACGGGTCTCGCTGCTGCGATGATTCTTTTATCACTCGGCGTCAACCGCGATAACGTGGAGGAAGACTATTTATTGACCAATAGCGTTATAGATTTCGAGGGTTTTATCCTGCCGCGTATTCGACAGCGCTATGGCTCATCGAACGCTGAAATAGAGATGATCAAGGCTGTCGCAGGTGTCCGCGTTGAGTATTTGAGGGCTGCTTTTCGGGTGATGGAAAAGATGCACGGCTCGATCGACGGGTATCTGGAACATGGTCTGGGCGTCAACGCCCAAGCCCTTAAAGAGCTTCAAGGACGCTACGTCATCAAATTGTGACGAGGTCGTACCGATCTGATTTCTCGATGTAGTTGAATCGTTCGATCCCCGTCGATTCACGCATGTCGACGGTCATTTGCTGGGTGTTCTCATCGAGTGGAATGCCGGTCGCGTCGGCAACCCGAGTGATTCCGTTGAAGCCTGACGCAACCACAAGCGCATCCACCATGGATTGCGTACCCATAACCGCGCCCGCTTCCTCACGAATAGTCACGAGTTCATCCCAACGGCTTTGAATGGTTGCTTCGGTCAGGGACCTGAGCCAACGACCAAAATCAACGCCCGAATCAATATGGTCGTCGGTGACCGAACTTAAATCGTAGTCCTTGTGGTCTGGCTGGCCGCTCGCCCGGAGCAGCATCGTATGTGAGGTGGTTCAGTAGAAACACTGATTGAGTGCTGAAACGCGAGCCGCAATGAACTCTGCTTGAGATTGTTTCAGTTCCAGGGGGATATTCTGCAGAGCGTAATGGGGTCGAAACGCCGTGAAGAAGAGTTGCACGGCGCTTGGCACGAGTCCCATGGAACGTGCAATGTTCGGCTCGCGGTTGTTGCTGAGTCCGTTAATCATACCCGGTCGTTCGTTGCCTACCGCGATAGGAACCCAGGCGCCCCCATCCGTGACATTGGCAGGGGGCTGTCCATTGGGTGCGTCGGGTTGCGGTGTCGGGAGCTCGGCCAGAGGGAGACCCAACGCGGCGTGTAACGTGTCGACGATTACCGAGGAGTTCACCACACCCACGGTTTCGATGTAGTGCTCGGGGGTGATACCAGCGGTTATGACCTGATCGAACATGTTTCGCGTGAAACGACCGGGATCCGATCGAATCCGGTGAATCATGTCGACGATCACGGCGTCTAAGTCCGTCTCGTTATCGTGCACACCGTCTACGGTGTAGGGCGAGAGTGCTTGCCGACGTTTCGCACACAAACGACAACTCGTCGCGGCACGCGATTCCGCCACCATCGCGATTCGTTCCGTCCCGGTCCAAAACGGGCCCGGTCCTGCGATGCTTTCCCAGACCTTCTCGTGGGCTTCGATAAGACCTTCGCGAAGGGGATAGTCGGTATGCTCGTACATAGCGTCTATCTTGCCGCGCTGAAGATAATGCGTCCAGTTCGCGTCGCGTATCGGATGCTGAGCTTCGATTGGGCGTTTTTGAACCCTGGTTATTTGAAGATCGGGGTTGTTGTCCGACGTTACAAACGGTGATCATGGCCATCCGGTTCGGTGTACTCGGACCTGCTGTGATGGAGCTCGATTGCGATGTCTGAACATGAGGGGCCACGGTCCACGGGATTTGATACGTTAACGCTGCACGCGGGACAGCAGCCAGACCCAGTGACCGGCGCGCGTGCCACCCCCATTTACCAGTCGGCTTCGTTCGTATTTCCGGACTCCGATTTCGCCGCAGGGTTGTTCAACATTGAGCGAGCAGGACACGTCTATTCGAGGCTCTCCAACCCCACCAATGCCGTGTTGGAAGAACGGGTGTCTGCCTTGGAAGGGGGTGTTGGCGCGATAGCAACGGCAAGTGGCCAAGCTGCCATGCACCTCGCGGTCGCGACGCTTTGTTCGTCCGGGGATCATATCGTCGCTTCCCGGTCGCTGTACGGTGGGACACACAATTTGCTTGAGTATACGTTGCCCCGTTTTGGTATCGAGACCACGTTCGTTGATCCCCGTTCTATCGAAGCGTTTAGGAGCGCGATCACGCCATCAACTAAACTGTTATTCGGAGAAATATTGGGCAACCCGGGCCTCGAAGTACTCGATTTGCCGGCGCTTGCTGAGCTCGCGCATGACGCAACGATGCCGCTGGTTGTTGATTCGACTTTTGCGACGCCGTACTTGTGTAAGCCGATCGAGCATGGTGTCGATATCGTTGTCCATTCTGCGACCAAATTCTTGAGTGGTCATGGCATCGTTATCGGTGGCTTAGTGGTCGACGGCGGGACGTTCGACTGGGAAGCTTCGGATCGTTTTCCGACATTGACGCAACCCTACGAGGGATTTCACGATCTGATTTTTGCTGAGGAATTCGGACCGCTTGCCTTCATTACACGAGCTCGGAAAGAGGGCATTCGGGATTTTGGCGCATGCATGGCACCGACGACCGCATTTCACGTGCTACAAGGTCTAGAAACACTGCCGTTACGGATGCAGCGTCACGTCGAAAATACTCGCCGTGTTGTGGCCTTTCTGGACGAACACGAAGCAGTTGAGTCCGTGCTCTATCCGGAGCTCGATTCGCATCCTGATCGGGATCTCGCTTCCCGATTGCTGCCAAAAGGCGCGGGTGCAGTATTCAGTTTCAATATCAAAGGCGGCCGAGGTGCAGGGCGAGCGTTTATCGAAGCGCTTTCACTTTTTTCACACCTAGCCAATATTGGCGATGCGAAATCCCTGGTGATTCACCCGGCGAGTACTACCCATCACCGCATGAGTACCGATGCGCTTGCGAGCGCGGGGATTGGCGAAGGTCTCGTTCGTCTTTCCATCGGATTGGAGGACCCCGACGACTTGATCGAGGATCTGGCACGCGGACTACGTCGTTCGCAAAGAGCCTGACGATGTACGTTGACGTGAACGCAGAACGTGTATTCGTATCTACCGGTACGTCTGGACATCGACCTGATGCTCCTGGGATTTTGTTTATCCATGGTGCGGGGATGGACCACAGTATTTGGGTGATGCCGTCTCGATACTTTGCCCGCCATGGATTCAACAGTGCCGCCGTCGATTTACCTGGGCATGGGCGGAGCCAAGGCGCACCGCTGGATACGATCGATGAGATGGCTGATTGGTTAGCCTACGTCGTCGATGTACTTGGTTTCGCCCCGTCGATCATTGTTGGCCATAGCATGGGTTCGTTGGTCGCCTATCGATTTGCCGTGGATCACTCAGATCGATGTCGCGCCATCGCTCTTTTGGGCACATCTGTCCCGATGCCCGTTACCGACGTGTTGTTGAACGCGGCAGCCGACAACGATCATGCCGCGATTGAGATGATAAACACGTGGAGTCATTCGTTTCAGGGAAAGGTGGGTGCAAATAGCAATCCAGGCGTTTGGATGCTGGGCACGGGCGAAAGACTCCTTGAACGCGCCAGCCGGGGAGTTCTTCACGCCGATCTACGGGCGTGTCATAGTTTTGCTGAAGTTTCCCATGAGGTCATATGTCCTTCGCTCGTAATCGCAGCCGGCGCGGATTTAATGACACCAGCCCGGGCTGGACTCGAAGTCGCGAAAGCGTTACCGAATGCCGAAATCGTTAACCTCGACGGTTGCGGCCACTTCATGTTGAGCGAACGACCCAATGAAGTGCTCGACGCGCTTGCGATGTTTGCAAAGGGACTTTAACAAGGCGTTGTTACGCTGAACGTCCGCGGGCATCTATGGGCCAGATGTCGACGAGTGTGTCTCCCTCGATGACGTGAACGACGTCATATAGATTAAACGTTGGGTCGCAGTGCGGTGTGATGACGCGCATCCAGTCGCCAACAGCAAATACCTCAGTTGTACGCCATCGAACACCACCATGTTCGTCACCAAAAAAGAAGTAACGACCGTCTTGCGGCCCGCCTTCGTGGAGTTCGGGATTTTTATCGTCGGTTGCGAAGGCCTTAAGGCCGGCATCGGTCGTGACTAGGTTGTCGTGGTTTGCGGATACGACCGTTGTCTGCACGAACAGTGAGGTAAAAAACGCGGGGTGGTCACCCTGCCTAGCCTCAATTTCGTTGTACTGTCGATCCATGAATGGGTACGACCCCGCTTGCAGTTCATCGAGTGCGCCCGTTTCTGGGTCGATATCGAACGTACCGGTACCGCCACCGCTGGTGATGGCACAAGCGATACCCGCTTTTTGAAGTTCGCTACGGAAATCAACCAGCGTTTCCATTACCGCCAGTGACTGGTCGCGGCGGTCGTTGAAAGGCGCGACGTGCATCAGGTGCCCCGCGTACATTTGTAGCCCGGTAAAGTCGAGATAAACCGATTCGGAAAGTTGCTGCGCCAGTTCCAACGCGCCTGGACCAGGTTCTATACCTGTTCGGTGGAGCCCCGGATCGAGGTCGAGTAGAACCTTTAACGGCGTACTGAATTTTTGAGCGGCGTTATCGAGTGCAGCACCGTTTATTGGATTATCAACGACGGCAATGACGTTGGCGCCGCTCTCATTCAAACGCAGGAGGCGGTCGATGCCACTCGGCGTGACGACGGGGGACGTGAGCAGAATGTCTTGAATGCCAGCGGCTTGCATAGCCTCGGCCTCCCCTAATTTTGCGCAACAAATACCTCGGGCCCCGGCCTCAATTTGCAGTTGTGCTATGGCAGCGCATTTGTGGGTCTTTGTGTGGGGGCGCAAGGCGACGCCGACCTTTTGGCAGTGCGTGCTCATGGTCTCAAGGTTGCTTTTAAAGCGGGTAAAGTCGACAACCAGAGCGGGTGTTTGCAGCCGTGTCGCGCCTCCGGTAACGCCCACTAAGGCTTGATTCAACTCAGTATTCAGACGCCGTGGTCCTCGCGGTATTTGCGCCAACGTGCGAACGCATCGGTTATTTCAGCCGCCCGTCCAGAAACCATTGGTTCGACTTCTGGATGCGTGAAGATGTAGAACTCGTCTTCCTGGATGGAATGTAAAACCATATCGCCGACCACGGCCGGGTCCAGCGCCCTCGCCATCATTTCGGCCATGCGCTGCTCCCGTTCGGGCGCGGCTAGGTCGTCGGAGAGGACCATTTGGGCCGTGTCCGTTTCACCCTGTAGATGGCTGGGCCGGTTGCGTCCTGAATCGAAAATATTGGTGTTGACCACCCCGGGACAAAGGACGGAAACCCCAATATTGTATTGTTTGAGATCAGCGCGGAGCGTTTCGGATATACCAACGACCGCGTATTTGGTCGCGGTATAAACGCCGAGCCCGGGAATGGCAAAATGACCCGCGAGGGACGCGGTATTGACGACGTGGCCACCTTCACCGTGGGCCTTAATTCGCTGCACGAACGCTTGTAGGCCATTAACCACGCCGTCGAGATTAACGCCCATCACCCAATCCCAATCCTCATAAGACATCTGATCCAGTGATCCCCCGACGGCGACGCCGGCATTGTTTACAAGGACGTGAACTTTTTCAAAAGCCGCTTCGCTAGCCTCGGCGGCCGCTTCCATGGCGGAACGATCGGTCACGTCGACATGTAGTGTAATCACCTCGGCGTTGCTCACGTCGAACTCTGCCTTGACCCGATCGAGCGCAGACTGTTCGACGTCCGCGATGGCAACTTTCATGCCAGCGGCCGCGAACGAACGAGCCATCGCCAAGCCCATGCCACTTGCGCCTCCGGTGATGAAAGCAACTTTTCCAGTAACGTCGCGCATCGGTGTCCCTGCTAGTGGCAAAGAGCGTACCACAGCTCGCTTTGTTGGCTTTTGCACTCCAAGGATGCAGGATTGAACCCGTAACCATGGATGAGGCATTGTCTTGTCGAAATTGGTGTTCGCGAGTGCACTGTTCTTGATTTCACATCTAGGGATCAGCAGCACCTCAATTCGCCATGTATTGATCGAGCGGCTCGGCCGCAAAGGCTATTTTGCCGCGTACTCGATCGTTGCAGTGCTTGCGCTTGGGTTCATGATCTTGAGCTATACGGACCGCCCAGTGAGTGCGTATTTATGGGTGCCGGGTCGGATCCACTGGTGGTCAACGTACGCGCTAGTGGGGTTTGCTTTCATACTGGCCGTTGGCGCGTTCGCCACAAAAAATCCAACAAGTCTTGGAGATGAAGGTGGGTTGGAGACAAAACCTCGCGGCGTCACGTGCATTACCCGCCATCCGTTTCAGTGGGCAATCGTGTTATGGGTTGTGGGACACATGGTGGCCAATGGGGACTTGGCCTCCCTGATTTTTTTCGGGACGTTCGGTCTTGTCTCGTTCTTTGGTACCTATCTGATTGATATGCGTATGGCCAACGAGCAAGAAGCTGCATGGCGTGTTTTTGCCGCGCGCACATCGAACATGCCATTCGGTGCAATTGCAACCCGTCGTGCTACTGTTCACTGGAATGACCTATGGCTACCAACGATATTGGGCCTCGCCTTGTATGCGGCTGTGTTCGTCGGTCATGGTTGGATCACGGGTGCAGGGCTTCGCTGAAAATATCTGCCTTCACCGATTGCAATGCCTGTTGTTGACTGCCAAAGAAGTGATCGGCCCAAGGGATGGTGACGATTTTGGCGTCGGTTTGGTTTTGCCGCCATTGATCGAGCAGCTCAAGGTCAACAAATCGGTCTGCATCGCCGACGATGACGCGCGCGGGAACTCGAACGTCGTTTGCTAGCACCATCGAAGATGTGGGCGGAGCGATCAATACGACGCGAGACACGGTGTTGCAATAGGCAACGCCTTGGCTTGCCACCACGGAACCGAATGAATAGCCGACGACCAAGACCGCGGACTGGCTTTTCTCTTGGAGCAGCCAGTCGACAACTGCGACTAAATCGTGGACTTCGCCATCGCCGTTGTCGTGCTCTCCTTCACTAGCCCCCACCCTGCGAAAGTTGAACCGTGGGGTACGTATGTTTTTCGGAGCCAATGCGTGTTCGATGGTGTCGAGGACGGCGTCGTACATCCAACCGCCATAGAGAGGGTGCGGGGGACAGAGTAATGCTCAAGAACCTCCGGACGCGGCATTCGCGATAGCTTCCAAATCGTCGGCCGGGCCAGGAATCATGTGATGGCTATTCATCAGGACATCGCGGGGATGCACTGTTTACGTGTTTACGCCTTCACGCTATGGATTTTGTTTTTCGTGGACATTAATCTATCCGGCCTACGTGTGGTGAAGTGCCACAAGGGAAAGAATTTCAGTGATTGAGGCCGATGGATTGACACGACATTACGGTGCTGTGGTGGCCGCCTGCGACGTCAGTTTCGCGGTTGATTCCGGTGAGATCGTTGGCCTGCTTGGGCACAACGGAGCCGGCAAAACCACCGTCATGAAAATGCTTACCGGATACATCGAACCGACGTCTGGGCGCGGGTTGGTGGACGGAATGGACGTACAGGAAATGCCCGTGGAGGTGAAAAACAAGATTGGATACCTGCCCGAAAATTGTCCGCTCTATCCTGATATGTCGGTATTGGACCACCTTGCGTTTGCGGCAAGTATGCGCGGTATGGTTGGAAACGAAGCAGAGACTGCGCTGCGAAATGTTATTGAGGCAATGGAATTAGGGCCTCGGGCCTTTGATAAGGTCGGCACGCTATCCCGCGGGTATCAGCAGCGCGTTGGGGTTGCGCAAGCGATTTTGCACAAACCACCGGTGCTAATTCTGGACGAACCGACCAATGGACTTGATCCACGTCAGACCCAAGAGATGCGGCGACTCATGAAGGACCTGGCGAAAACCGCGACGGTGATCCTTTCAACCCACATCATGCAAGAAGTTGATGCCGTTTGTGACCGTGTGTTGATCATGCGCGACGGCCAACTGGTGATCGATGAGAAGCTCGAGGAGTTGAAACGCGCCGACACCATCGAATTACGGACGTCGGCACTTCCAAAAGATGTTGAGAGTGCGCTCGATGCGTTGGCGGATGTTTTTGTGGAAGACGAACGGATACTCCTGACGAGCGTCGGTGTCGACCTCAAGGAATTCGCCGATCAGGTCGCTCGCTCCTTGGTGGCCATGGAAATTCCAATCCATAGTTTGGCTCCGGTTCAACGTGATCTCGAACGTCTCTTCCGAGAAGTAAGCGAGGTCGGCGATGTTCACTAACAAGAGCATGGAGGTAGCCGCAAAAGAACTGATCCAGTTCTTCGGGACGCCGATTGGATACCTATTTTTACTCGCGTTCCTGGGTTTCACACTCTTTGTTTTCTTTTGGGGCGAGGCTTTTTTTGCGCGCAATATTCTGGATGTTCGGCCCATGTTCGAATGGATGCCGGTCTTGCTGATTTTTTTGTCGTCGGCGCTCACGATGCGAATGTGGAGTGAGGAGCGTCGTAGCGGAACGCAGGAATTTATTCTTACGCTTCCGGCAGCTACGTGGGAGCTCGTTGTTGGAAAGTTTCTTGCGTGCTGGGCGCTGCTCGGCATCGCTTTGGTGCTAACGCTGCCGCTTCCAGTGACATTGGCAATTGCCGATCAAAGTTTGACGGGATTGGACTGGGGACCGGTTCTTGCCGGCTACGTCGCGGCGGCTATCCTGGGCGCGAGCTATATAGCTATTGGCTTGTTCGTAAGCGCCCGAAGCAACAATCAAATCGTCGCGTTGATTTTGGCTTCGTTAGCGTGTGGGGTGTTCTATTTGGTGGGTAGCCCCTTTTTACTTGACTTGGTTGATAACAACAGCGCCATCCTTCTGCGATTGCTTGGTTCGGGCTCGCGTTTTGAATCAATCACGCGTGGCGTGCTGGATTTTCGAGATCTCTATTTCTATGTGTCGATCGCCGTCGTTTTCCTTGCCTTGAACGTTTATGCCTTAGATCGTCAGGGATGGGCAGACGATGCTCCTCCGATCCAGCACCGCAATCCGCAGGTGTTGATGGGTCTGTTGGTGGCGAACGTTCTCGTCGCCAACGTTTGGTTACACAGTGTCGGAAATTCCATCCGCTGGGACGTCACCCGTGGTGATCAGTACTCGATGTCAACGGCGACGGTTCAATACCTCAATCGCTTGCGTGAACCCCTACTAATCAGGGGCTATTTCAGCGCAAAAACACATCCGTTGTTAGCGCCGCTTGTTCCGCAAATGCAAGATCTATTGACCGAGTACGGGGTGGCTGGCGGCGATCGGGTACGCGTAGAGATCGTCAACCCGGCGGACGATCCCGAATTGGAGGACGAGGCGAACACCAAATACGGTATTCGCCCGGTACCCTTTCAGATCGCTGATCGACACGAAGCCAGTTTGGTTAATTCGTACTTCGATATTCTCGTTCAGTATGGCGATGAATACGAAGTATTGAGTTTCCGAGAATTGATCGATGTTAAGCAGCGTGGCGAGACCGACCTCGATGTCTGGCTCCCGAATCCGGAATACGCGGTCACCCGAAGCATCAAAAAGGTACTTTATGACTTTCAGGGTGGCGACAGTGTCTGGACCAATATCGCACAACCGATCCGTTTCACCGGTTACATTTCGTCCGACGAACGCATGCCCCAGGAACTCGCGTCGTTGAAGCGGTCTCTAACGGACCTCCTCGAAAGTAAAGTATTGGAGGCCGGGGATGGGTTTTCGTGGGAAATCGTTGACCCGGATGCGAACGGTGGTGCGGTTGCCAAGGAGATTGCTACCAAGTTCGGGTTCAGCCCGATGGCGGCGAGTCTCTTCGATGCCAACACGTTTTATTTTCACCTAACCCTCGCGGACGACACGACGGTCGTTCAGATTCCCATCCCCGAATCGTTGGACCGTGATGGACTAAACCGGGGGATCGAGGAAGCGCTAAAACGTTTCGCGTCGGGCTTGATGAAGACAGTGGCGCTGCATACACCTGCGCCAACGCCGCCGCAGTATCCCGGTGGACAGCAGATGCCCGGAAACCAATTTGCCAGTCTGCGCGACGTCGTTGGTAGCAGTTATGAACTCCAAAGCGCGGACCTAAGCACGGTCATCCCGGCCAGTGTCGATGTCTTGCTCATCGTCGATCCAATCGGTCTTGATGACAACGCGGTATTCGCGATTGACCAATACTTGATGCGCGGTGGCACAGTTGTCGTAACGACCTCGGCGTTTCGTAGCACCCTGACCCAATCCATGCTTTCCGCTGTCCCGCAAACGACTGGGCTTGAGACTTGGCTTCAGCACCACGGTATTTCCATCGACAACTCCATGGTGCTTGATCGACAGAACGCGCAATTTCCGGCACCCGTAACCCGAAAGGTGGGCGGGTTTAGTTTTCAGGATTACCGAATGTTGGACTATCCATTCTTTATCGACATTCGCGACGAGGCAATGCTAAAGGATCACGCCATCATGACCGGCCTTCCACAGCTGACGATGTCGTGGGCATCACCCATTGATGTCGACGAATCAGGGATGGAATCGCGAGATGTTCGGCGTTTGATATGGAGTTCAGCGCAAAGCTGGCGCGACGCCTCGCCCGATGTCATGCCGAAATTGACCGGCGATGTGATCGAACCATACCAGTCAGAGGGAGAAGAAGGACCGCAACTTTTAGGAGTTCTGGTGTCGGGGCGGTTTGATTCCTTTTTTGACGAATCGCCACTGTCGCGAGAGGCAGAGGCGCTAGCGCGCGAGGAACCGAAAGACGGAGGTGAAGGCGAGAGCGAGGATGAAAATGAAGAGGACGCAGGACCCGGGACTATCTCCGGCGTTATCGAACGTTCTCCTGAATCGGCGAGGTTGTTGGTATTCGGTTCGAGCTCGTTTGTTTCGGATCAAATCATCCAATTGGTCGGAGTCGCGAATGGCCAGTTGTACACGAAACCACTTGATCTGATCCAGAACGTGGTGGATTGGGCCGTGGAAGACGAGGTCTTGCAGACAATTCGGGGCAGAAACCAGTACGCGCGTACATTGCCGCCACTGGACGATCTGGGTCAGCGTGTATACGAATACGGCAACTATGTGCTCGCCTTGCTTATGGTTTTCGTCGTTTTCCTGATACATCGCTACGTCAGTGGAAAAAGGCGCGATCAGTATGTAGTCGTCTTAGGAGAGACCACGTGAAACGGTCGACACTCGCGACGATTCTCGTCATTCAAATCTTGCTGGTGGGACTGGTCTGGGGGGTTCGACTAGGGGTCGACGAACAGGGGCCTGAGTCGCTTCTCCGTTTCGAACCCGATTCGATTGAAAGAATCGAAATTTCATCAAGTGGAGAGGAAGGCGGTGTGGCGCTAGTGCTAGAGGCCGATCAGTGGAAATTAGCGTCGGGTATTCCGGCGGACCCTGATAAGGTCGAAAAATTTCTTACTAAGCTAGCCGACATCAACAGTGGTTGGCCCATAGCCGAACAAGATTCGACGGCTCAGCGGTTTGAAGTGACGGACGAAAAGCATCAACGTCGCATCGTTGTCTACGATGCCGAGAAACCCGTGGGCGATCTGTATCTAGGAACATCACCGGGCTACCGAAAGGTGCACGCCAGGTCGGCCGACGGTGGTCCCGTTTACAGCATCAAATTTTCGGTTTACCAAGTGGGAATGGACTCCTCTTCGTGGATCGATCGCTCCTTACTAGCGGCCACGGGGGAAGTGCAGGCGCTTGCGCTCGAAGGCGCTTTTTCCCTTTCAAACGGTGCAGAAGGATGGGTATCGGATGAGGACGACGAACTCGATCAGGAAGCCGTGGAGACCCTGATCGATCGCTTCCGTAACCTCACGGTAATGGATATCTATGACGAACCTGTCAGTGACGAACCGATACTCACTTATGTCGTCACCGACGACGAGGGGCCACAACGACTTTCAATCGTGCGCCTGGAGAACGCCGAAGAGGACACAACGACTTTGCGATACGTAATTTCGTCAAACCGTAGGCAAGGCCACTATGAACTGGCCTCATACATCGCCGAAAGAATCGAGACAACGGTGGATGATCTTGTGGCCATGCCATCCGAAGGTGAAGAAGTCGACGTGGTCGTTGACGAGTGACTTCATCGCAAAACGTACAAACCATGAGTTTTCGTCGAAGCGACGCGCGGTAGTGATAAGTGGATGGACGAACGTGCGAGGAGGGTAAGTGGTCGATATCCGTAAAGCGGCAACCGTTCTTATCGTTCGACCCGGCGAAAATGGACCTGAAGTATTCATGTTGCAGCGACCAGGAAGAGGCGATTTCCCGGATTTGCACGTGTTTCCCGGCGGAAAAGTTGACAAAGAAGATGCCGATCTCGAAACGTCGTGCTTTGGGTTGAATGATCAGTTGGCGTCAAGACAGTTGGGGCTGAAGGCCAACGCGATCCGCTATTGGGTCACGGTCATTCGCGAATGTTTTGAGGAATGCGGGGTGCTTCTCGCGCGACGACATGGAGTTGATTTTCGTTTTCGCGATAATGCCGAACAACGCCACTATCAAGGGTTACGCGAACGCCTCCTTGCGGGAGACGTCTCCTTTTCAACCATTATTAATACTGAAGGACT
Source organism: Pseudomonadales bacterium (assembly GCA_046582115.1). Lineage (GTDB taxonomy): Bacteria > Pseudomonadota > Gammaproteobacteria > Pseudomonadales > Azotimanducaceae > UBA11889. The sequence goes on from JAYGFA010000045.1 coordinate 29,471, forward strand.
CGAGTTAGCGACGGATCGAGTACTTTATTTTAGTCACTGGATAACCCCGGAAACCGCACCCGCCCGCTTTGACACACGTTTTTTTCTGGCGGCAATGCCGCGAGGACAACAAGCGGCGGGAGACCTGCGTGAAACGGTGTCCGGCGATTGGATTTCGCCGACGAAAGCGCTGCAGCGGTATGAGATGGGCGACTGGCAAATGATCTACCCGACCCTAACCACCCTGAAGTCGGTGACCAATTACACTTCGGTGGAAGCGTTGGTGAATTCCGTGCGTGAAGGACGCCACCTCGATAGCGTGGGCCCTGAATTACATCGACAAGGGATGCAGCATCGTCAAAACGAATAAGTCCTTCTGCGAAAGGGAACGTGTCACCACTTCAGGGTTCGTGAAACCCGAGAGGTCGTGGGTCACCCGATAAGGTGGATGGTGCGAAGATCTACGCAGCCGACATTCGTGATGAGATCGGCGAACAATGAACTATTTCATCGACGCACTATACAAACCGGGCGGAGAAATGAATGCGCGATCAACTTGAGTGGCGGAAAGTACATTCGGAACCTGGGCCCGATCTTGGTATCTTGAACGTCCGTTTCGATTGGCTAAAACATCCAACCGAAGACCGAACCTTAAAACGGCTTGTGCTTGAATCGGTCGATTGGATCAACGTGGTTGCACTAACCGAAGACGGCCGATCGATCATGGTCGAGCAGTATCGTTTTGGAATTGGTACGTGCACGGTTGAGACGCCAGGTGGGATGGTCGACGCGGGAGAAACGCCGCTCCAAGCAGCACAACGAGAACTGAAAGAAGAAACTGGCTACGGCGGTGGCCGTTGGACGTCGTTGGGTGCTGTACAGCCGAACCCGGCGATTCATTCGCACCTATGTCACCACTTTCTTGCACAGGGTGTGACTGAAAACGATTCGCAGGATCTTGGTAAGGGCGAGGCGATTGCGGTGCATTTATACACGATCGAACAGGTCAGATCCGCCATCGTTGATGGATCGTTGCGTCATGTGTTGGCCATATCGGCGCTATCACGTGTGTTTGATTTATGGACCCTGCCCTTTGTAGAAACTGAAAACCGATCGGTTTGAGGTAGCCCTCGGCTGACAATCAAACCGCTTTCATGCGCAACCATAACGATCTGATATAGTCGCCGGTCCAATTCGGATGACAGCGCATGGTCGGTTTTACGACACAAATCGTGCACTCGGATCGCTCGAGCCCCGTGGAACACGGATCAATTCATAAACCCATCCACGCCACCGTGGCGTACGGATACGACGATGTCCAGGATCTCGCCGACGTATTCCAAGGAAACAGTTCGGGTTATTCGTATGGGCGCCAGGTCAACCCGACCGTTAACGCGCTTGAGACCAAGATTTCGGTGATGGAAAGGGGTCTCCAGACCATTTGTTTTTCGACGGGGATGGCGGCCATTGGGACGATGTTGTTCGCACTGATGCGAGCCGGCGATCATTTCGTATCGAGCTCTTTTTTGTTTGGCAACACCAACAGCCTTTTTGGCAGCTTCAATGTTCACGGAATTGACGTTTCTTTTGTTGATGCGACGGACGTTAAAGCGGTTGAGGCAGCGCTAACGGAACGTACGAAGATGGTATTTGTCGAAACCATCGCCAATCCGCGTACTCAGGTCAGTGACCTTGAAGCGATCGGAGCACTTTGCCGTGCGCACGGGATTGTTTACGTCGTTGATAACACCATGACCTCGCCGTACCTTTTTCAGCCCATCGATGTCGATGCGAGCCTAATCGTCAACAGCCTCACAAAATATATTTGCGGGCACGGCAACGCGTTGGGTGGGGCGATAACCGACACAGGACAATTTCATTGGGACTCCTATGCGCACATCGAAGAGGCCTACAAGAAAGGTGATTCGGCGAATTGGGGAATGATGCAAATCCGGAAAAAAGGTCTCCGGGATTTTGGGGCAGCCCTGGGCGCAGAAGCCGCGCACCACATCAGTATCGGTGCCGAGACGCTGGCGCTGAGATTGGAGAGGCAGTGCGCCAATGCCCAAATGCTGGCGGAATTCTTGGATGCCCACGACAGGGTTTCGAACGTGTACTACCCGGGTTTAAGCCACCATCCTCAATTTGAACGGGGCAGTCGGCTTTTCAAGAAACCAGGAGCGCTGTTTTCGTTCGAATTAAGCAAGGAATTGGAACCGTTTGATTTCTTGAATCGCCTTGCCGTGGTGATTAAGTCGAGCAATCTGGGAGACAACCGGACGCTTGCGATACCTGTTTCGCAGACGATCTATTACGAAATGGGGCCTAAACGACGGGAAGAAATGGGCATTGCGGAGTCGCTTATCCGAATTTCTGTAGGGATCGAAGAGGCTGACGATTTGATTGATGACTTCGGCGCGGCCCTCGAAGGTTAGGTTTTAGACGGTGGACGACCCTGCTAGGAAGGCGCGATGAGACTTGCGGGTAAGACCGCGGTGATCACCGGTGGAGCAGGAGGTATCGGGAGAGCCGCTGCGCGCCTGTTCGCCGAAGAAGGTGCCAATGTACTTATTGCGGACTTGTGTGAGGAGGCACTTACAACGGCTGTTGACGATATCGGGAGCAATCAGGTTAGTTATCGTGTGACCGATGTAACGAATGCAGCCGACAACGATCAAATGATCGCCGTTGCCGAGGAACGATACGGAGCGGTGGACATCTTGCTAGCCAATGCAGGCATCGAGGGTGCGGTGAAACCGACGCTTGAATACGACGAAGCGACCTTTGACCGCGTGATGGCCGTTAATGTGAAAGGCGTATGGCTGGGATTGAAGTCGGCAATCCCGGCTATGGTGCGGAGCGGAGGTGGCAGCATCGTCATCACCTCTAGCGTTGCCGGCTTATCTGGTGCGCCGAATGTTGCTCCGTATTCGACCAGCAAACACGCAGTGATTGGTCTGATGCGGTCTGTGGCAAAGGAGTGCGCGCCCATGAAGATACGGGTCAACACAGTCAATCCGTCACCTGTTGAGACACGAATGATGCGAAGCCTTGAGGAAGGCATCGCGCCAGGAGCGGGTAGTACGGTTCATGACCGCATTGTTGAACGCATCCCTATGGGCAGGTACGCCGAGCCAATTGATATAGCACGCGTCATGCTGTTCCTCGCAAGTGACGATGCGGGTTGGGTCACGGGCTCCGTGTATACCGCTGATGGTGGCAACAGCGCCTGAGGAGATTCCATGGTGCAGCTTGTGATGCAGACCGATCTAGATTTGCCTAACAAAAGAAGCGGTAAAGTTCGGGATCTATACGACGTACTGCTACCAGATGGCGATCCTGGACTATTGATTGTTGCGACGGATCGGACCAGCGCCTTTGACGTGGTAATGGCCAATGGCTTGCCGGGCAAAGGTATCGTTCTAACACAAATTTCTCAATTTTGGTTCGATTACTTTGGTGACAGGATCGATCATCACCTCGTATCGACGGCTGTAGAAGACGTAGGCGGAATAAGCGAAGAAGAAATGGCGCTTCTGAGTGGCCGGATCATGTTGTGCCGAGCAACGGAAGTCGTTCCGATCGAATGCATTGCGAGGGGCTATATAACAGGTAGCGGATGGAAGGACTATCAAACCACGGGTCGGGTATGCGGTATCGAATTGCCGACTGGTCTGGTGAACAGCGATCGCTTGCATGAGCCGCTGTTTACGCCTTCGACCAAAGCCGAAGCCGGTCTTCACGACGAAAACATTAGTTTTGAACAGGGAGCGGCCATCGTCGGTGTCGAAACCATGGAGTGGCTCCGAGAAATGACGCTTTCGTTGTACCGAGACGCGCGGGACTACGCCTTTGAGCGCGGTATTATTTTGGCCGATACAAAGTTCGAATTTGGCATTCCCCCGGGAGCCACCATACCGATGCTCATCGACGAAATTTTCACGCCTGACAGCTCGCGCTTTTGGCCGGCTGATCTTTGGACGCCAGGATCCGAGCAACCGAGTTTTGACAAACAATTTGTGCGTAATTATTTAGAAGAACTGGTCGAAGCTGGAACGTGGGACAAGACGCCACCGGGACCGACGTTACCCGATGATGTAATCGAAGACACCATGACGAAATACCTGGAAGCGTACGCACGACTGACGGGCGAAGATCTCGTTCTCTGACCCATGCGCTGGGAAGCATATAAACAACGGTGCGAGCAACCGGATGTCCTGTCTCGATGGATGATTGAGCAGACCGCCGAACTGCTGGACGAGGGCTTGCTTGATCGACTTCTTGCCGAACTTGCCCGGAAACCACTCGCTCGACCGGCGGGGCATGTGGGTGATGCTCGAACAGATATGTTTGTAATCAACGAACTAAGTGACGTCGCGCTGGCGATTAGCGAAACCGTCGATCACGCTGTTCGTGCCGGTCGTTGCACGACGGCTACTGCTGCCCGTGGGATCGGCGGGTTTGGTGACGTATGGAGAGATTACGCGGCGTACGTAAAACGATTGTCGAATGTTTGAGCGGGTATTGGTGGCTAATCGCGGTGTCGTCGCGCGTCGCATTATTCGGGCGTGTAACGCTCTCGATTGCGAAAGCGTTGCCGTCTACTCAGACATTGATGCAGGGTTACCGCATGTCGACGAGGCGTCGCACGCCGAGCGTCTGCCCGGATACCGTCCCGCCGATACGTACTTGAATCAGGAACGTATTGTTGCAGCCGCGCAACGCGCCAAAGCCGATGCAGTGCATCCTGGATACGGATTTCTAGCTGAAAACTCGGATTTCGCGCGTGCCGTCGAGGCGGCCGGGATGACGTTTATAGGACCCGCTGTGAGTTGGCTGGAGCGCATGGGGGAGAAAACGCGTGCCAGGGAATGGATGAAGAAGAATGGCTTTCCCGTGCATGCCGGGAGTGAAGTAATCAGTGACAAGGCGATGCTGATGAACGTCGCGGCAACGATTGGATATCCGGTGATGCTCAAACCCGCTGCCGGTGGCGGAGGTATCGGTATGGTCGTCGTGGAGGATCCGGGATCATTAACGGCGGCGTACTCAGCGGCGACCAGTTTAGCCGAGCGGACGTTCGGTCAATCGACGGTATTTCTCGAAAAGTTTCTTCCGCGTTCACGACATGTCGAAATGCAACTCATTGGCGACGGCGAAACGTTGATGGCCCTCTATGAGCGGGATTGTTCGGTTCAGCGCCGCCATCAGAAGCTTATCGAAGAAGCCCCGGCGCCGGGAATAGAACGTTCAGACATTGACCAGTTGTGTTCACGGGCTGTCGACGCATTGGCTGGATACGACAGCTTGGGCACGGTGGAAACACTGTGCGACGAAGGGCGCTTTGGTTTTCTTGAAATGAACACCAGGTTGCAGGTCGAACACGGGGTTACTGAGGAAGTCACTGGGTTGGACCTCGTCAGTCTGCAAGTACGAATTGCTTCTGGGGAGCGTCTTTCGACGCTTCTTCCACAGCGACCTGAAATCGATGGACACGCCATCGAAGCCAGGCTCTACGCAGAAGATCCCGAGAGCATGTTGCCGTGTCCCGGGCGCTTGAGTGTGTTCAGAGTCCCAGACATGGCGGATGTCCGCGTCGAGGCAAGTTATCGGGAGGGGGATAACGTGACACCCTACTACGATCCGTTGTTAGCGACCGTGATTGGTAAGGGGGCAACCCGTGAAGCAGCCATCGGCCGGACGTTAATTGCACTCCGAGCGATTGCGGTGAAAGGAGTCAAAACCAACGCACCGCTCTTATGTCGCATTCTCGAGAGCGCCCGTTTCATCGAGGCAGTGCTTGATACCGCCTTCCTCAACGATCTGCTATAAACCGCTGTTTGGCGGAGATCAACATGGCTCGGTATCCGGTCGAAAGTGACGTCACGGGAACTGTCTGGAAAGTAGAGGTCGCGGTTGGTGATCGAGTCACCGAAGGAGATGTCCTCGTCATTCTCGAGTCGATGAAAATGGAAATTCCAGTGGAAAGTCCTCAAGCAGGCACCGTGACCGAGCTGTTAGTGCAGCCCCAAGATTCCGTGGAAGAAGATCAGGTCGTCGCGGTCATCGAAGACTGAATGGTGCTGAGCCATAGTTGTGTACGTGTCTGACGTGAAGCGCCTCTATGGCCATTTTCTGTGGATGTTTGGATCGCTTGTGGCACACTTATTTAGTGATTTTCGGGGAGAGAAACAGTGTCTGACCTAGTCACGATTGATATTGATCGTGGGATCGCCGATGTAAGGTTAAATCGGCCAGAGAAGTACAATGCGCTCTCGAGCGATATGTTTACGGCGATCATTGAGGCAGGTGAGAGCTTGGCGTCCGCGACCGATGTGCGAGCCGTGGTGCTTTCAGGGAACGGTCCTGGGTTCTGCGCCGGCCTAGATTTCGACAGTTTTCAAGGAATCGCGGATGTTGCTGAATCAGGCGGCGAAGTGGGAGGCGGGCTCTTACAGCGCGACGAGCGTCCTGAAAACCATGCGCAACGACCAGCGTATGTATGGAAAACGTTACCAATGCCGGTTATCGCAGCAGTACACGGGGTTGCGTATGGCGGCGGTTGTCAAATTGCGCTCGGTGCGGACATTCGTATTGCGTCGCCAGAGGCAAAGTTTTCGGTCATGGAGATCAAATGGGGAATCATTCCAGACATGTCCATTACCCAAACGTTACGCGATATCGTCCGTCTCGATGTGGCCAAAGAGTTGACGTTTACTGGTCGAATCATAGACGCCATCGAAGCTGAACGAATTGGACTCATTTCGCGCCTGGCCGAAGATCCCCTGGCAACCGCGAAGGATCTGGCAGCAGAGATTGCGGGAAGGAATCCGCATGCAGTACGCGCGGGCAAACACCTATATGAGACGTCATGGCATGGTGATGCCAAGACCGGCCTTTCCCTAGAAGCGACCTTGCAGAAGGATCTTTTGGGCTCCGAAAATCAACTCGAAGCGGTACACGCCAACTTCGAAAAGCGGGCGCCGGTATTTAGGGATCCTCAGTGAGTTGGCAGGATGAGGTTGATGAGCTCAAACGACGACGTCGTATTGCTCGTAGCCAGGGCGGTAAGGAAGGGATAGCCAAACAGCATGCGCGTGGTCGGCTGACGATCCGCGAACGCATCGACGCGCTATTGGATCCCGGATCGTTTCAGGAGCATGGCAAAGCTACGGCGATTCCTGAATACGATGAAGAGGATCAGCTGACGGGGTTTGTACCCGCTAACTACGTGGTCGGTTTTGGTAAGGTCGATGGACGGCGCGTTGTGGTGGGTGGAGAAGACTTTACCCTTAAAGGAGGGTCCCCTAACTCGGCCGGATTGCGAAAGAGCGTTTACGCTGAGCACCTGGCGGTCCAATACAAGGTGCCGCTCGTACGCATGCTTGAGGGCGGCGGCGGCAGCGTCAAAGGTGGCGGCCGACGTAGGGGCGGGACGGTGGGGGAACCCGTGTTCTCGACGCCGCGATTTCGCATCATTGCGGATGCGATGGGCCATGTACCGGTCGCGTCCATGGCTGGGGGTGCGGTTGCAGGTTTCCCGGCTGGACGGATGGCGGCTTCTCATTTTTCGGTGATGACTCGATACACGGCCCAGATCCTCATCGGTGGTCCAAAGTTGGTGGAACGTGCGCTCGGAGTTTCGATGACGAAAGACGAGCTTGGCGGTGCACAAGTGCATGCGCGCAGTGGACTCGTGGATAATATTGCTGAAGACGAGCATGACGCGTTAGGGCAGTGCCGTCGGTTCCTGAGTTATCTGCCGAGCAGTGTCTATGAGCGAACGCCCCGATTGGAATGCGTTGACGATCCGCAACGCATGGAAGATGAACTTATACATGCCGTGCCGCGCGACTCGAATGCGGCCTTCGACATCCGTGAAGTTGTCAACATGGTCATAGACCAGAACTCGTTCTTCGAACTCGGTCGAGATTTTGGTGCCAGCCAAGTTGTGGGATTTGCGCGTTTGAGTGGTCAGCCAGTCGGCGTGCTGGCAAATGACTGCCGTGTATACGCTGGAGCGATGACGGCAGAAGCCGCGCAGAAGTATCGACGCTTTGTAGAACTATGTGACACGTTCCACGTACCTGTGGTGAATTTTGTCGATCAGCCCGGGTTTATGATCGGTCCAGAGGCCGAACGTAAGGGCACGATTCGCTATGGCATGGCGGCGGTTGCCGCCGCGGCGCAAGCGACCGTTCCGTGGGCGGTTATTCAAGTCCACAAAGGATTCGGAGTTGCGACGGCGGCCCATTACGCCCCAGACGCATACGTTCTCGCGTGGCCCTCGGTGGAATCCGGGGCGCTCCCGCTCGAAGGAGGCGTCGCAGTTGCTTATCACCGCGAAATCGATAGCGCGGATGATCCGGAGGCGAAGCGTCATGAGATCGAAGAACGGCTCCGAGGCGCGAGGTCACCGTTTCCGCGTGCAGAATCTTTTGCGGTACATGAATTAATTGATCCGAGGGAAACGCGTCCGACCCTATGCGAATGGGTGGAATGGATCCAGCCCGTGCTGGAGGAACTTAAGGGTCCGGTTCGATTCCCTATGCGTCCCTGATCCTCCGTCTAGCTTATCGAGGTTGCATCTCGGGTCTTCGACCGGATGCCTTACACCTCGCCGTTTCATTGACTAAAAGTGATATATGTGCATGATTTTATGAAATTCGATGAGAGTTTCTCATGTCGCAGGTAGAGTTTCGCCATTTACGAACATTACGAGCTCTGCGTGATGCTGGGAGTCTAGTTGAGGCCGCCGAACGCTTGTTTTTGACCCAGTCGGCTTTGTCGCATCAGCTCAAAGATTTGGAAAACCGTCTGGGTTGCTCGCTCTTCGTACGAAAAACGCGGCCGGTTCGTTTTACGTCGGTAGGAGCGCGATTGCTCAAATTGGCAGACCAGATCTTGCCTCAGTTCGATGGTGCTATGAACGACGTGACGCGGCTTATCGGCGGTGACTCGGGGCGACTGTATATGGCAATCGAGTGCCATAGTTGTTTTGAATGGCTGTTACCGGCCATTAATGTGTACCGAGAGATCTGGCCAGATGTGGAGCTCGATGTCTCCAGTAGCTTCCACTTCGAACCCCTTCCGGCGTTGGTGCGAGGGGATCTCGAC